>JAKAHU010000088.1 GCA_021825385.1 Chloroflexota bacterium
GTATCGGGGCAGATCAGCTGCGGGACGAAATAAACCAGAAACTGGCTACAAACGGATATGGCCCGAAACTAAAGGCCATCCGCATCCGCAAATACGAGGGGAGCTCGCAGGCCGGCGTCACATCCACGGAGATGGGGCCGGGCGCAGCGTTCACGTTGGGCACCGTCGCGGTTATGGAGGTGTTGCTCCAGGCGCTGACGGTGGGGTTCATCGGCTATGCGCTCGGCCTCCTGTTCGCCGGGATGTACATCCTCGTGAACATCGCGGTCATCGGGTTCTACCTGCGCGGCCGGCGCGACGAGTTCAACGTCGTCAAGCACATCGTCGTCCCGATCCTCGGCGCGCTCGCCGTCGTCCCGGCGTTCATCGGCGTCCTGGGCGGCACGACGATCCCGTTCATCGGCGTCGAGGTGCCGCCGCTCGCCCGGCCGTTCGACGTCGTCCCGGCGATCGTGGCGATCTGGATGGTCATCGGCCTGGTCGCCTACCTCGTCATCCGCGCCCGACGGCCGGAGGCGATCGCGACCGTGGGCGAGGCCATCACGGAGGGCTGAGAGCGGCCGTCCCCGCCCGATCCGTGGGAGCGGGGCGCGCTCACCCCCACGTTCACTCGAAGATCGACAGTGGGCAGTGGGCCGTCACGACGTAGTGCGGCATGTCGACGATCTCGCTGATACGCAGGTCGACCGCAACGCTGCAGAGCAAATAGGCGTCGCCGGGGGCGAGGCCGTGCTCGCGGCCGAGCCAGTCGATCATCCGGTGGACGGCGTCGCGCGCCGCGCCGAGGAGGTCCGGGCCGATGCCATCCGTCGCGTAGCGGCGACCTATCGGGAGCCCGGCCCCGGCGGGCGAGGTGAGGAACTCGGGGCCGGTGACGTGGAGGTCCTTGCGGACGGTGAGGCGCGTTCGGACGCGCATCGGCGTCTCGATCGCCGTCCCGCACACCTCGCCGTCGCCCTGCGCCGCGTGGCCATCTCCGAGGCTGAACCGCGCGCCAGCGACGAAGACCGGCAGGAAGAGGGTGGCACCGGCGGTCAGGTGGCGGGTGTCCATGTTGCCGCCGTGGAGGTCGGGGGGGATCGTCGAGCGCGGGCCGGTCGGCGGGGCCACCCCGACCTCGCCGCAGAACGGCGCGATCGGGACGCGGATGCCGGGCAGGAACTCCGCCCGACCGGTCGCCCCAGGAAGGCGGGTAATCCGGAGGAGCGGCTCGGTGAACTCGTCGGCGAGCAGCCCGAAGCCCGGGATGCTGGCCGTCCAGCCCCAGTCCGCCGGCTGGAAGTCGAGGAGGTCGACCTGAAGCGTATCGCCGGGCTCGGCGCTCTCGACCTCGACCGGGCCGTTGACCTGGTCCACCCGCGAGAAGTCCAGCGTGCCGATGTCATCGACGGTGGAGGAGGCCGTCAGCTGGCCGCCGCCCGCGTCGAGGGTGTCAAAGTCGACGACGCCACCGCTCGCCACGGTCGCCACCGGCGGCACGGCGGGATCCCAGGCAAGGTGGAAGCGATCGCGGGCAACGTGGACGCTTGACCGGGTCTCCATGGTGCACCTCCGGCTGTTCGGCTGGTGGCGATTCTATCGCCGTCCCCTGGATACCGTCAGGCGATCGCCCCTGGAAACGTGTCCGGCGGGGCAGCAAGCTCTGCCAGTGACTGACAGATTTACTCGGCAGTTGAACTGACAGATTCACTCCGCTTCGACACCGCCGCAGTCGGATCCCGTCGGCCGCCGATCCGTCGAGCCTCCGCTCAGCCGGGCTGGTTGTCGATCTGGGCGCGCTGGAGGCGCCCGCTGAAGTCGACGTAGATCGACTTCCACTCGGTGTACGTGTCGAGCGCGGCGTGACCCGCCTCGCGATGGCCGTTGCCGGTCTCCTTCGTGCCGCCGAACGGGAGATGGGTCTCGGCCCCGATCGTGCCGGCGTTCACGTACACGATCCCGGTCTCGAAGTCACGGATCGCCCGGAAGGCGGCGTTCACGTCGCGGGTGTAGACCGACGAGGAGAGTCCGTAGCGGGTCTGGTTGAGCGCCGTCACCGCGGCGGGCTCATCGGGGACCGGGATGATCGACAGGACCGGCCCGAAGATCTCCTCCTGGGCGATCCGGTCCATCGGCCGCACGCCGGAGAAGATCGTCGGCTCGAAGAAGTGGCCGTTGGCCAGCGGACCGTCGGTCGCGCGCCGGCCGCCACAGACGAGCTCGCCCTCCCGCCGCCCGATCTCGACATACTCCTCGACCTTGGTCAGCGCGGCGGCGTTCACCAGCGGCCCAACGTCGGTCGTCGGCTCGAGCCCGTCACCGAGCCGGAGTGCCCGGGCCCGGCGCTCGAGGCGCTCGAGGAGCGGGCCCAGGACCGCCTCGACGACGATCACCCGGCTCGCGGCCGTGCAACGCTGGCCGGTCGTGCCGAACGCCGACCAGAGGATCCCGTCGGTGGCGAGGTCGAGGTCGGCATCGGCCAGGACGACGATCCCGTTCTTGCCCCCGAGCTCGAGCGAAACGCGCTTCAGGCGCCGGGCCGCCCGCTCCGCGATCCGCTTGCCGGTGCTCGTGTGGCCGGTGAACGAGATCACCTGGACGTCCGGTGATTCGACGAGCGCGTCACCCACCTCGGCCCCCGAGCCGGTGACGAGGTTGACCGTACCCGGCGGAAACCCGGCCTCGGCCATCAGCTCCACGAGCAGCGTCGCGCAGTGCGGCGTGTCGGAGGCGGGTTTGAACACGACCGTGTTGCCGGTCACCAGGGCGGGCATCATCTTCCAGCAGGGGATGGCGATCGGGAAGTTCCAGGGGGTGATGATCCCGGCCACTCCGATCGGCTGGCGGACGCTCATCGCCCACTTGTCGGGCAGCTCCGAGGGCGTCGTGTCGCCGAACATCCGGCGGCCCTCGCCGGCCATCAGGTAGGCGATGTCGATCCCCTCCTGGACGTCACCCCGGGCCTCGGTCAGGACCTTGCCCATCTCCCGGGTCATCGCCCGGGCCAACCGCTCCTTGTGCTCGGCCATCAGCTCGGCGAAGCGGTAGAGGATCTCGCCGCGCTTGGGAGCCGGGGTCCGGCGCCAGGCCGGTGCGGCCAGCTCGGCGGCCCGGACGGCGCGGGCGGTGTCGGCCGGATCGCCGGCCTGGAAGTAACCGATCAGGTCGCGCGTGTCGGCCGGGTTCCGGCTCTCGAACAGGCGGCCGGAGACCGAGGGGACCCATTCCCCGGCGACGAAGTGCTCGAACACGGGGGCGTCGGAAGCAGGCTGGTCGGTCATGGACCGCATTGTAGGGGCGGGGCCGGCGGCCGGCGGGCGGGCGAGACGGGTGGTCGCCCAAGCGGGGCGTATCTCGGGTTCGGGCTTGGCCCTCAGCGCGTGTCACGGTGCGCACCGCCTCCCGTGTTTTGGGGTCTTGCGCTTCTGTGGTGTGGCACACACACTGCTCGGCACGAGGGGAGGCAGGAGTCGGGGGACTCGACAGCGCGGCGTCCCAAACGGTCGCCACCCGTCACGCTGTGCCAAGTGGCGAGACCGGCCCGTCGTCGTGCGCCAGCCCATGGGCTGGAGGAGGACGGTCGCGTGTCGAAACGTTTGTCATCGGTGGTCGCCGCTTCGATCTTGGTCGGGGCGATGCTTCTCGCCACCGGTTCGGTCGCCATCGCCGCCCCGGTCACCCCCGCGTTCACCATCACCGCCGACCGGGCTGCTTCCGTGCCGGCCGGCCACACCTGGGCGTTCAATGACTTCTTTCCGAGGTCCGCCACGATCGCCACGGGTTCCAGCTTCCAGTTCACGAACGAGGGCTTCCACACCGCGACCCTGCTGCCGGCCAGCTGGTCGGTGGCCGCGGACAACGACGTGAACGGGGCCCTGGCCGCCGACGTCGACGACGCGCAGCACAATCCCAACGGGACGATCAAGTCGGTCTTCAACATCCCGGCGCTCATGCCCGTCCCGGCCCAGGGCTGCGGCACGGCCGAGACGCCCTGCGAGTTCGACGGCTCGAGCATCGTCAGCATGGGCGCGCCGCTCGGGCCGCCGGCGCCGTTCGTGGTCAAGGTCACCGCGCCCCCCGGCACCTACGCGTTTCACTGTCGAGTCCATCCCGGCATGGTCGGGACGCTGACCGTGGTCGCCGCCGACGCGGCCGGGACGACGACGGCCGCGTCGGCCGACGCCGCGGCGGCCGCCCAGGCGACGGAGGACGTGGCCGCGGGCATGGCCGCTGAGACGGCCGCCTCGACGGCGGGCAAGTCGACCAATGCGAACGGGACGACGACCTGGAAGCTCACCGCGGGCACGTCCGACCCGGCCGGGCGCGTCGCCATCCTGGAGATGCTCCCGAAGTCGGTCTCGATCAAGAAGGGCGACACCGTCGTGTGGCGGCCCCTTGATCGGAACGAGCCCCACACCATCACCTTCCCCAAGACGCTCGGGTCAAGCTTCATCCCCCTCTGCGAGGGACCCGGCGGGAAGGACACGCCAGCCGTTCCGACCGTCGTCCCGCCGACCGGCCCGTTCGACTTCGCCTGTAACGGTGGTCCCGTGCACGAGTTGGAGCTGACGGGCGGCAACGGCGTGACAACGATCACCTCGCCGGCGACGGTCTCCGACTCGGGGGTCGTGGGCTACCGCAGCGAGGCGTTCGGCTTCGATCTCCCGATCAATGCCATCCGCACGAGCTGGTGGGTCCGGTTCACCGGTGCCAAGGCCGGGACCTACAACTACGTGTGCATGATCCACGAGGGCATGGCCGGGACGATCGTCGTCAAGTAGTAGTCGCCGACGTCGCTGGACCCTGGCGGCAGCCACCGTCGGGGTCCAGTCGGCGATCGCCCGACCCGATGACCCACCTCACCGCCCACCACCGCCACCTCAGCCTGGTCGTTGCCGCGATCCTGATCGGGCCAGCCCTCGGGATCGGCACCGCAGCGCCTGCCACAGCCGTCAGTCCTGTTCCGTTCTCCAAACCGCTGGTCATTCCCAGGGTGCTGAGCGACGCGAACATCACCCTCACGGCCAAGCTGGCCGACGTCCAGATCCTGCCCGGTGCCGCCACCCGAATGTGGACCTACAACGGGACCTTTCCCGGCCCCACGATCCGACGACCCACCGGCACGACCACGACCGTCAGGCTCATCAACGACCTCCCGGCCGCCGCGGGCGCGTTGACCCTGCACAACCACGGCAATCACTCGACGTCCGAGAACGACGGCCAACCGGACGCCTTCTTGGCGGCCCGGGGCGGCTCGGTGACGTACACGTACACCGGTACCGAGGCCGGCGGAAACGAGCGAGGCGCGTTCCAGTGGTATCACGACCACCGGATGAACGCGACCGGCCGGAACGTCTGGATGGGCCTCGCCGGCATGTACATCATCGACGACCCGGCCGATCCGAAGAGCCTCCCTCGGGGTGGCTTCGACGTCCCGCTCATGATCACGGACCGGACCTTCGACGCGAACAACCAGCTCGTCTACACGTTCAACGCCCTCGGCGTCACGGGCAACCGGACCCTGGTCAACGGGGTTCTCCAGCCCTACTTCCGGGTCGCCGATCGCAAGTATCGGTTCAGGATCCTGAACGCCTCGAATGCTCGCCCCTACGAGCTCGCCCTCTCCAACGGCCAGTCGTTCCTCCAGATCGGGACCGAGTCCGGACTCCTGCCCGCGCCGGTGCGCCGGTCGCGGATCACGATCGCGCCCGCGGAGCGAGTCGACTTGGTCATCGACTTTGCCGGTCGACTGGGCCAGAACATCGTCCTCCAGAACCTCGCCGTCACGGGTTCGATGCGCCAGCTCCTGCAGTTCCGGGTCTCGCGTGACCTGATCGAGACGAGCTCGGTGCCGTCGAAGCTGCGGCCCTTGCCGGCGCTCGACCCCAGCCCGGCCGCGGCGCGCCGAATCGAGTTCGGCCGGGCCAGGATCATCGGCACCTGGACGATCAACGGCCAGCCGTTCTCACCGGATCGGATCGACTTCCGGCCACGCCTGAATACGACCGAGACCTGGACCATCGTCAACAAGAGTGGCGCAGCCCACGTCATCCACATCCACGACGTCGACCAGCAGCTGGTCAGCCGAAACGGGGTGGCTCCGGCGCGCTACGAGCTGATGAAGGAGTCATGGACGCTCGGAATCGGCGAGACGATCGTGCTCAAGCTGAAGTTCACCGACAATCTGGGCACGTTCGTCTATCACTGCCACATCCTCGAGCACGAGGACGCCTCGATGATGGCTCAGTTCGAGGTCGTGCCGTAACGGCAGAGCGGCGCGGTTCCGTCCACGGCCGTCCGCTCGGGCGCCATGCACGTCGCGGCTGTCGGCGGCCGGGCGCCACGCTCGCGAGGCGCCAGATCCGGTCAGGCGCGCTCGAAGGCCATCGCCACCGAGCCGCCGCCGCCGAGACAGAGCGTGGCCAGCCCGTACCGCCCCTGCCGGCGCCGCAGCTCATGCAGGAGGGTGGCCACGATCCGCGCTCCGGACGCGCCGATCGGGTGACCGAGCGCGATCGCCCCGCCGTTCACGTTCACCTTCGACCAGTCGAAGCCGAGCTCCCGGCCATCGGCCAGGACCTGGGCGGCGAACGCCTCGTTGATCTCGATCAGGTCGAACGCCTCGATCGGCAGCTCGACCCGCTCGAGCAGGCGGCGGACCCCGCTGACCGGGGCGAGGAAGAGCCACTTCGGCTCCACCTCGGCCTGAGCGTAGCCGACGATCCGGGCCAGCGGCGCCAGTCCCAGCCGCTCGACGGCACGCTCGCTGGCCACGACCGTGGCCGCCGCGCCGTCGGTGATCCCGGGCGCGTTGCCGGCGGTGACGGTCCCCTCGCTCGCTTCGCCCCGGTCCGCCCCGGCGGGTAGCGGGAAGACCGGCCGGAGCCGGGCCAGGGCCTCGAGGGTCGTGTCGCGGCGGGGGCCCTCGTCGAGCGCCACGACCGTCTCGCGGCCCTTCGCGTCGCGGACGGTCACCGGCACGAGCTCGGCCTCGAACCGCCCGGCATCGATCGCCGCGATCGCCTTCTGGTGGCTGGCGAGGGCGAACGCGTCCTGGTCCTCGCGGCTGACCGCGGCCCGGATCGCGACCCGCTCGGCATGGGTGCCCATGTGGCAGCCCTCGATCGCGCACCAGAGGCCATCGCGGACGGTCGCGTCGACGACCGCGCCGTCGCCGAGCCGGTAGCCGAAGCGGGCGTTCGGGAGCAGGTACGGGGCGAGGTTCATGCTCTCCATCCCGCCGGCCACGACGAGCTCGGCGTCCCCGGCCCGGATCTCGGCCGCGGCGAGCATGATCGCCTTGAGGCCCGAGCCGCAGACCCGGTTGATCGTCGTCGCGCTCGTCGTCACCGCCAGCCCGGCTCCGAGGGCCGCCTGACGCGCGGGCGCCTGCCCGACCCCGGCCTGGAGGACCTCGCCCATGAGGACCTCATCGATCGTGGCCGTGGCCGGGTCGAGGCCGGCTCGCTCGACCGCCGCCCGGATCGCGACCGCGCCGAGCGCCGGGGCGGGGGTCGTCGAGAGCGCCCCGCCGAACTTGCCGATCGGCGTCCGCGCCGCGCTGACGAGATAGACGTGGCCGTTCGGGCCGGAGCGCTGGCTGGTCATGCCGGAAATCTACACCCAGCCGGACCTCAGCCCGGCGCGGTCCGTTTCAGGAGCTGCTCGGCCACGATCAGGCGGTGAATCTGGTTCGTGCCTTCGTAGATCTGGGCGCCCTTCGCATCGCGCATCAGGCGCTCGATCCCCGTCTCGACGGCGTATCCACTCGCCCCGAAGAGCTGGACCGCGTCCGTGGTCACCCGCATCGCGGCATCCGAGGCCGTCCACTTGGCGAGCGACGAGACCTCGGCCAGGGGCTCGCCGCGGTCCTTGGCCGCGGCGGCCTGGCGGGTGAGCGCCCGCGCCGCCTCGACCTCCCGGGCCATCTCGGCCAGCATGAACCGCAGGCCCTGCTGCTCGGAGAGCGGCCGGCCGAAGGCCCGCCGCTGCTGGACGTACGCCGCGGCCTGCTCGAGCGCCGAGCGGGCCAGCCCGACGCAGGCGGCGGCGATCGAGATCCTCCCCTCGCCCAGGGCCGAGAGCGCGATCCGGTAGCCCTGCCCTTCGGCGCCCAGCCGGTTCGAGGCCGGCACGGTCGCCCCCTCGAAGATCAGCTCCGCCGCCGGGCAGGCGCGGATGCCCATCTTCCGCTCCTTGCGCCCGAACCGGAAGCCGGGCGTACCGGCCTCGACCAGGAAGGCCGTGATCCCCTTCGGGCCGCGGGCCGGGTCGAGCGTGGCGAAGACGAGGTAGTGCTCGGCATACGGCGCGTTCGAGATCCAGATCTTCGTCCCGTCGAGGCGGTATCCGGCAACCTGCTCGAGCGGCGCGTCGAGCCCGAGCTCGACTCCCGCGGCGTCGAGCCGGGTGGCCCGCGTGCGCAGGGCGGCGGCGTCGCTCCCGGCCGAGGGCTCGGTCAGGGCAAAGGCCCCCAGGCGCTCGCCGCTGAGCATCGGACCCAGCCAGCGCCGGCGCTGCTCGTCGGTCCCCCAGGTGACGACCGGGAACTGGGACAGGATGTGCACCGACAGGGTCACGGCCGAGGCCATGTCCGCCCGGGCGATCTCCTCCATCACCAGGGTCCAGCCGAGGTAGCTGAAACCGGCCCCGCCGACCCCCTCCGGGAACGGGGCGGCGGTGAGGCCGAGCTCGGCCATCCGCCCGAAGATCGAGCGATCGAAGCGCTCCCTCTCGTCGCGCTCGGCGGCGCCCGGGGCGAGCTCCCGCTCGGCGAACTCCCGGGCGGTCGCCTGGAGGAGCCGCTCCTCCTCGTTCAGCGGCCAGCTCACCGGACCTCTCCCGGCCGCACGCTCATCCCCTCGGGTAGGTGTAGAAGCCGCGCCCGGTCTTCTGACCGAGGTGGCCGGCCGCGACGAGCTCGACCAGCACCTTCGGTGGACGGAACTGCTCACCTCCAAGCCCCTCGTGGAGCACCTTCATCACCCCGAGGCAGACGTCGAGGCCGATGAAGTCGGCCAGCTCGAGCGGGCCCATCGGGTGGTTCAGCCCGACCCGCGCCCCGGTGTCGATGTCCTCGGCCGTGCCCAGCTTCTCCTCGTAGGCCCGCATCGCCTCGGCCAGGAGCGGCATCAGGATCCGGTTGACGATGAACCCGGGCCGGTCGGCCGACACGATCACCTGCTTGCCCAGCTCGGCGGCGAGGCCACGGATCGCCGCCTCCGTCTCGTCCGCGGTCGCGGCGCCCCGGATCAGCTCGATCAGCGGCATCACCGGCACCGGGCTGAAGAAGTGCATCCCGACGAACGCCGGCCGGCGCGAGGGGGCAAGCGCCCGGGCCAGGCGGTCGATCGAGATCGAGCTCGTGTTCGTGGCGAAGATCGCCCGCCCGGGGGCGAGGGCATCGAGCTCGCGCCAGAGACGGGTCTTGACCTCGACATCCTCGAACACCGCCTCGATCACGAGATCCGCGTCAGCCACCGCGTCGAGCCGGTCGGTGGGCGTGATCCGGTCCAGGATCGCCTGGCGCTCCTGCTCGCTCAGGCGCCCCTTCGCCACGGCCCGCTCGAGGTTGCCGGCAATCCGGTCGCGGCCGGCCCTGGCCCGCCCGAGCTCCGGTTCGTAGAGGGTCACCTGCTTGCCGATCGCGGCATGGACCTGGGCGATCCCGTGGCCCATCAGGCCCGCCCCGGCGACGAAGACACGCTCGATGCTCATCGGATGCTCCTGTCTCAGACCACCGCCGCCAAGGTCGGCGGATCAATCGCGCCAGCCGAGCGAGCCGAGCAGGCGGTCGGCGGCGGTGTACGGATCGAGCCGGTGCTCGGCCACCTCGTGGAGGGTCGCCTCGGTGACCGCCCGCCGGCCCGGGCCGTGGAGCCGGTCGCGCAGCCGGTCGGAGACGATCGCCCAGACCTGGTGCTCGGCCCGGGCCAGACGGGCCGCCTCGGCCGGGCCGCCTCGGCCGGCTGCCCGGTGGCGGTCGAGGGCGGCCAGCAGCTCGGGCACCCCCTCGCCGGTCGAGGCGGTCGTGACCAGGACCTCCGGGCGCTTCGGTCGGGGATGGTGGTGGGCGTCGTTGCGCGGGACGGACGCGACGAGCATCGCCCGCAGCTGCGCGGCGGTGCGCTGGGCGCCCGGTCGATCGCCCTTGTTGACCACGACCAGGTCGGCCACCTCGAGCAGGCCGGCCTTGATCGCCTGGACCTCGTCGCCCATCTCGGGAGCCTCGAGGACGACGGTCGTGTCGGCGGCCGCGGCCACCTCGACCTCGCTCTGCCCGGTCCCGACCGTCTCGAGGAAGATGAGGTCGAACCCGGCCGCGTCGAGGACCGCCGCCGCCGCCCCGCTCGTGGAGGCGAGGCCACCGGCATGGCCCCGGGCGGCCATCGAGCGGATGAACACGTCCTGGTCGCCGGCGTACGACTGCATCCGGACCCGGTCGCCCAGCAGCGCCCCACCGGTGATCGGGCTCGACGGGTCGACCGCGATCACGGCCACCGATCGACCGGCCTGGCGGACCTCGGCGATCAGCGCCGCGACGAGGGTCGACTTGCCCGCCCCCGGCGGCCCGGTGATCCCGACCAGGTGGGCGCGGCCGGCGAGCGGGTAGAGCCGGCGCAGGGCCGCCTCGGCGACCGCGGTCCGGTTCTCGACCGCGGTCAGCAGCCTCGCCAGCGCCCGCCGGTCACCGGCCAGGGCGGCGTCGCACAGCTCGGTCGCCCGGGCGGCAGGCTCCCCCACCCTAGTCGCGCGACCGGACGTTCGCCCGCAGGAAGTCGGCGACCTCGGCGATCGTCGTCCCGGGGCCGAACACGGCCGCGATCCCCGCCTCCTTGAGGGCCGGGATGTCGTCGTCGGGGATGATCCCACCGGCGGTCACGAGCACGTCGTCGAGCCCCTGCTCGCGCAGCAGGCGGCAGATCTTGGGCAGGAGGGTCATGTGCGCCCCCGACAGGATCGAGAGACCGACGACGTCGACGTCCTCCTGGAGGGCGGCCGTGGCGATCATCTCCGGACTCTGGCGCAGACCGGTATAGACGACCTCGAACCCCTCGTCACGCAGGCCGCGGGCGAGGACCTTGGCGCCCCGGTCGTGGCCGTCGAGGCCCGGCTTGGCGATGAGGACCTTGATCGGTCGAGTGGCCATGGCCGAATGATAGGCGTCCGCTCAGGCGCCCGGTGGCCGGCGCGCGAGGTGGGCGAAGAACTCGGCCCGGGTGTTGTCCCGGGAGCGGAACAGGCCCAGAACATGGCTCGTGGTCATCACCGTCCCCGGCTTCTGGACCCCGCGCATGACCATGCACAGGTGGGTCGCTTCGAGGACGACCCCAACCCCGTTCGGCTCGAGACGGTCCATCAGGAAGTCGGCGATCTGCTGGGTCAGCCGCTCCTGGACCTGGAGCCGGCGGGCGTACATCTCGACGATCCGGGGGATCTTGGACAGCCCCAGGACGCGACCGCGCGGAATGTAGGCCACCGCCGCACTGCCGAAGAAGGGCAGCAGGTGGTGCTCGCACAGGCTGTAGAAGGGGATGTCCTTGACCACGACCATCTCGCTGTAGTCGACATCGAAGATCGCGCCGTTGATCAGCCGCTCCGGGTCGACGTGATAGCCCGCGGTCAGCTCGGTGTACATCCGGTGGACGCGCTCGGGCGTGCCCGTCAGGCCCTGGCGATCCGGATCCTCGCCGATCTCGGTCAGGATCTGGCGCACCGCCGCCTCGACCCGCCCGTTCGAGGCGGCCCGCAGCCGGCTCGCCTGGTCCCGGGCGACCGGTGCCTTGGCAGCCTGACCGGCATCGGCGACAGGCGCGCCGGCAGCGCCAGGCTCGAGCGCGGGCGGCGACTCGCCGATCTCGGACTCGATCTCGGCGACGATCTTCTGGATGTGATCCGGCAGGCGGGTGGTCATCCGTTCGTGCTCCCGTTGGCGTCCTCGCATCGTACCCCGTGGCCGCCGTTCGCGGCGCCCGAGGTCCGGCCCGCGGCCGCGTCTGGGTCAGTCGCCCAGGAGGACGAGGATCGCCGCGCTCACCTCGACCGGCCGATGACGGACCAGGTGATGGCCGACCCCGTTGAACGTCGCGACCCGGATCGGTGTCCGGCCCGCCTCGCGCAGGGCGGTGGCCACGGCCTCGAGCGCGGCGAGCCGCGCCGGATCGCCGCCGGTTGCGGCGACGAGGGCCACGATCGGCGCCTCGATCGCCGGCAGGATCAGCGACGGACGGTAGGCGAACATCGCCTCGACCGAGCGCGCCAGGGCATGGGGCCGGATCGCCGGCAGGAGGTGACCGGCCGGGACCTCGACCACAGTCGCCCGGGCGGCCCGTTCCTGGTCGGCATCCCAGGTGGCCGGGTCGAAGCCGGCCCGATCGGCCAGGAAGGCGGCCATCGAGCGCATCACCTCGGGCGGCTCGGCGAGCTCGCGCAGCCACTCGGCCGGCTCCATGCCGGTCGTCGCGGCCAGGTCCTCCCAGCCGCCGTCGACGAGGACGAGCCCGGCGCATCGTTCGCCCAGCAGGGCCGCCGCCCAGGCCGCCACGATCCCGCCGAAGCCATGCCCGGCGAGGACCACGGCGTCCCCGGGATCGCCGGCCAGGAGCCCCGAGCCCTCGGCCACCGCGAGCACGTCCTCGGCCAGCTGCTCGGGCTCGTAGGCGCTGGTCGGCGCGTCCGAGAGGCCGTGCCCGCGGAGATCCATGGCCACCACCCGCGCGCGCTGGCGGAGCCGCCGGGCAACCGGCAGCCAGTCCCAGGCCGTGCCGGCCAGCCCGTGGATGAGCAGGACGCCCGGCGTCGCGGCCGGACGATCTCGGTCGGCGGCCGGACGATCTCGGTCGGCGGCCGGGCCGCCCCAGTCGAGGAAGTGGATCCGCTCGGTGCCGAGGACGACGACGTACGCCTCGGGTTCGGCCGAGGCGTCGGGCGCCGGGACGACACTCAGGGGCAGGTCGAGCGCAGGCAGGTCCATCTTGGCCGTAGGATACGGGCACGATGCCGAAACGCCGCCGCGGGACCCAGTCCCGCCGACTCCAGCACCGGATCACGGCCGGATCGCCGGCGGGCCGCCATCACCCGTTCGAGGCCCTCGTCGAGCGAGCCCTGGCCACGATCCCCGACCCGTTCGCCTCGGCCCTCGACGAGGTGGCGGTCGTGATCGAGGACGAGCCGAGCCTCGAGCAGTTGCGCGAGAGCGGGCTCGACGAGGACGAGACGCTGTACGGGCTCTACCAGGGCGTGCCGCGGACCGCCTGGGGTGCCGGCTCGGTGCCGATTCCGAACAAGATCAGCCTGTTCCGGCTGCCCCTCGAGGCGGACTACCCGGATCCGGACGACCTGGCCGAGGAGGTCCGCCTGACCGTCGTCCACGAGCTCGCCCACCACCTGGGGATCGACGACGACCGCCTCGACGAGCTGGGCGTCTAGGCTCGGGTCGTCCCGGCTCGGGCGGCC
>JAKAHU010000089.1 GCA_021825385.1 Chloroflexota bacterium
TGATCAGCCAGGAGCGGGCCAAGAAGGTCCTCTCGGTCGCCGTCTACAACCACTACAAGCGGGTGAACGCCGGCCACGCCATCGATGAGGTCGAACTCCAGAAGTCGAACGTGCTCCTGGTCGGACCGACCGGGAGCGGCAAGACCCTGCTCGCCCAGACCCTCGCCCGGATCCTCGATGTGCCCTTCTGCATCGCCGATGCGACCTCGCTGACCGAGGCGGGCTACGTCGGCGAGGACGTGGAGAACATCCTCCTGCGGCTCATCCAGGCCGCCGACTTCGACGTCGCTCGGGCCCAGCGCGGGATCATCTACATCGACGAGATCGACAAGATCGCGCGCAAGGCGGACAACCCCTCGATCACCCGCGATGTCTCGGGCGAGGGGGTCCAGCAGGCCCTGCTCAAGATCCTCGAGGGGACGGTGGCCAACGTCCCGCCCCAGGGCGGGCGCAAGCACCCTCACCAGGACTTCATCCAGATCGACACGACGAACATCCTGTTCATCTGCGGCGGCGCCTTCGACGGCCTCGAGCGGATCGTCGAGGAGCGGGTCGGGCGGCGTGGGATCGGGTTCGGCTCGGAGTCTCAGATGGACCGCACCGAGCGGGCGCGGATCCTCGAGCGCCTGATGCCCGAGGACCTGCTCAAGTTCGGGCTGATTCCCGAGTTCGTCGGCCGTCTGCCGGTCGTGGTCACCCTCTCCTCGCTCACCGCGGCCGATCTGGTCCGGATCCTGATCGAGCCCAAGAACGCGATCACCCGCCAGTTCCAGAAGTTCCTCCAGCTCGACAAGGTCGAGCTCGTGTTCACCGAGGGGGCGCTCCGGGCGGCGGCCGACGTCGCACTCGAGCGCAAGACCGGTGCCCGCGCCCTGCGCTCGATCGTCGAGGAGGCGCTCCTCGAGGTGATGTACGACATCCCGGAGCGGACCGACATCCGCAAGTGCATCATCACCGAGGAGACGATCCGGGCCGGCCGCCCGCCGCTCCTGCTCACGAAGTCCGAGGTCGAGAGCGGCGTCGACGAGACGAATTACGAGGAGTGGCTCAGCGAGCGCGGCGCCTCCGCCTGACCGGGTCGCCGCACCGGCTCAGGCAGAATCGGTCTCGTCCTCGGTTTCGCCCCCGCCGGTTCGCGCAACTCCCTCGTGCTCGCCCGCCGGCCGGCCCCCTCCAGCCGTGGTGGACCCGGCCGCGCCCTGCTGGAGGCGGTCCTCGGCCAGGACCCGGCGCAGGACCTTGCCGATGAACGTCCGCGGCAACTCGGTCCGGAACTCGACCGCCGCCGGCACCTTGTACCGGGCCAGGTTCTCGCGGCAGTAGGCGAGGATCTCGGTCTCCGTGATCGAGGCCCCGGGCTCGAGCACGACGTAGGCCCGCGGGACCTCGCCCAGGCGCTCGTCGGGCTGGCCCACGACGGCCGCCTCGGCGATCGCCGGGTGGGCCGTCAGGACCTCCTCGACCTCGCGCGGATACACGTTCATCCCGCCCACGATGATCATGTCCTTGCGTCGGTCGACGATCCGGAAGTAGCCCTCCTCGTCCATCGTCGCCACGTCGCCCGTGAACAGCCAGCCGTCGCGCAGGACGGCCGCGGTCTCTTCGGGTCGGTTCCAGTAGCCGGCCATCACCTGCGGACCGCGGACGACGAGCTCGCCGACCTCGCCCGGGCCGAGCGTCCGCTGGCCGGTCTCGAGGTCGACGACGCGGGCGTCGGTGGAGGGGAACGGCAGCCCGATCGTGCCAATCTTGCGCTGGCCGTGGATCGGGTTGCAGTGGGTCACCGGGCTCGCCTCGGTCAACCCGTAGCCCTCGCTCACCCGTCCACCGGTGACCTCCTCGAAGCGGCGCTGGACCTCGAGCGAGAGCGGCGCCGCGCCGCTGATGCAGGCCTCGATCGAGCTGAGGTCGTAGCGCGCCCGGGCCGGGTGAGCGGCCAGGGTGGCGTACATCGTCGGCGCACCGGGGAAGGTCCGCGGCCGCGTCCGGGCGATCGATTTCAGGACCGCCAGCGGATCGAAGCGCGGATGGAGGATCTGCGTGGCGCCGATCAGGATCGAGAAGTTCATGGCCACGGTCAGGCCGTAGATGTGGAAGTAGGGGACGACACACAGCGTCGACTCCGCGCCGGCCCGCGCCCCGGGGAACCAGGCCGCGGTCTGGTGGGCGTTGGCCACCAGGTTGCGATGGGTGAGCGTGGCCGCCTTGGGCGTCCCGGTCGTGCCGCCGGTCGGTTGGAGAACGGCCGGATCGTCTGGACCGGCCCCTGACTCGACCCGGCCCCCCGGTGTCTGGCGCAGGAGGCGGACGAGGTTCGGCGTCGCGGCGGAGTGGGGGACCGGGTGCCAGCGGCCCTCCCGCCGGGCGGCCAGCGGGTAGAGCCAGCGGATCGGGACCGGCAGCCAGTCGCGGATCCCGGTCACGATCAGCGCCCCGTCCGGCAGACGGCCCTCGATCGCGGTCCGGACGGCGCGCACCCGTGGCACGAGCAGGTCGAGACAGACCGAGAAGCGGGGCGTCGTCTCCCGCAGCAGGACGTCGAGCTCCCGCTCCACGAGCAGCGGGCTGGCCGGCGCCGCGATCCCGCCCGCTCGGAGCGTGCCGAAGAAGGCGATCACGAAGGCCGGCGTGTTGGGCAGGTGGAGGCTGACCCGGTCACCGTGCTCGAGCCCGCGGGCGAGGAGCGCCCGGGCGAACCGGTCGACCGCATCGTCGAGTTCGCGGAATCGCATCCGGGCGCCGAGGAAGTCGATCGCGTCTCGCTCGGGGAAGCGCTCGGCGGTCCGGCGCAGGATCTCGTCGAGCGGTTCCTCGGGCACGGTGATCTGCCTCGGCACCCCGGGCTCGTAGTGCTCGAACCAGGGACGGGCCGACTCGTCCGGCCGGACCGCCGGTGACCTCGTGGTCATGTTCTCCACCTCCCCTGTGCCCGGTCCCCGGGCGTCGTGTCCGGGCCGGGCGAGATCGTGTCAGACCGGGTATCCCTCCGCGGTGACGACGTGACCGGCCACCCGACGACCGAGGGCGACCCGGTCGACCGGGTCGCTGCGCAGGAGGCGCCGGATCCCGGCCACGAGCAGCCGCGCCTCGTCTCCCTCGGCCAGGGCCGGGGCGATCGCGCGGGCCGTCAGCTCGAACTGGGCGGCGCGCTCGGCCACGAGCAGACGGGCGAGATCGACGTGACGCGCGGCGCGCTCCGGGGCGAGGCCGGACGGTGCCCCGGCGGCGGCCTGGCGGGCCCGAGCGACCGCGCTGTCCATGACCAGCACCCCGGTCGTCAGGTCGGCCAGGCCGGCAAGGACTTCCTGCTGCTCCTCGAGGGTGGCCCCGAAGCGCTGGAAGGCGGCCCCGGCCAGGAGCAGGGTGACCTGCCTGGCCGCGTCGACGAACGCGGCCTCGGCGGCCAGCGGCCCACCGCCCGTGACGTCCACCGCGCCCGTGCCGGCCGGAGCCAGGAGCGCCTCCTGAGCTCGCCGGGCCGGTCCGAGCAGGTCGAGTCGGCCCTGGATCGCTCGCTTGACCAGCGTTCCCGGAACGAGCAGCCGGTTGATCTCGTTCGTGCCCTCCCAGATCCGGTGGATCCGCGCGTCGCGGAAGGCCCGTGCGGCCGGGTAGTCCTCGATGTAGCCGTAGCCGCCGTGGACCTGGACCAGCTCGTCGACCACCCAGCCCAGCTCCTCGCTGGCGAGCACCTTGGCGATCGAGCACTCGACCGCATACTCCTCGAGCGCCGTCCGGATCGCCTCGGGCGAGCCCGACTCCTCCGCTCGCCCGAGACGGGCATCGATCAGCCCGGCGACCCGGTAGACGACCGACTCGACCCCGTACGTTCGGGCGGCCATCCCGGCCAGCTTGGCGGCGACGAGCGGGAACTCGACGATCCGTCGACCGAAGGCCCGCCGATCGCGGGCGTAGGTATGGGCGATCGCGATCGACGGCTTCATCGCGCCCAGGCAGCCGGCGGCGAGCTTGAAGCGCCCGACGTTCAGGACGTTGAAGGCGACGCGATGGCCCTTGCCGATCTCGCCGAGCACGTTCCCGGCCGGGACCCGGACCCCGTCGAGAGTGAGGGCGCAGGTCGAGGCGCCATGGACGCCGAGCTTGTGCTCCTCGGGCCCGACCGTCAGTCCCGGGCTGTCGCGCTCGACGAGGAAGGCGGTGAACTCCTCGCCGTCGATCTTGGCGTAGAGCGTGAACAGGTCGGCGAAGCCGGCATTGGTGATGAACTGCTTGGAGCCGTCGATCAGGTAGCTGCCGTCGGGCTGGCGGGTGGCCCGGGAGCGGATCGCGCGCGCGTCCGAGCCGGCCGAGGGCTCGGTCAGGGCGTACGCGCCGACGGTCGTGCCCGCCACGAGGCCGGGCAGGTAGCGCCGGCGCTGGTCGTCGGTGCCGAAGAAGACGAGGGGCAGGGTGCCGATCCCGGTGTGAGCGCTGTAGGTGACCGCGAACGACTCCGCGCCGGCGAGCGCCTCGGTGACGACGACCGAGGTGACCCGGTCGAGTCCCGCGCCACCCCAGGCCTCGGGCACGTCGATCCCGAGGTAGCCGTCGCGTCCGAGCCGGGCCAGCAGCTCGCGGTGGGTCGCGTAGTCCTTGCCCTCGACCGCCTCGCGACGCGGCCCGACCTCCTGGGTCACGAACGCCTCGATCGCGGCCCGGATCGCCCGATGCTCCTCGCTCAATCGCTCCGGGGTGAAGATCCGCTCCGGGGCGGTCGGGCCGACCAGGAACCCGCCCCCGCGCTCCTCGTGGCCGGCCGCCTCGGCGGCGCCGGGCCCGGACAGGGCGGTCTCGGTCGGGCTGGTCATCGCACTCCCTCCTTTGCGTTCGTCGATGTCGGGCCGGCGGGTGCCCCGGCCGGCTGGCGGCCACCCAGCCACTCGATGATCCCGGCCGCACCCTGGCCGCCGCCGACGCACATCGTCACCAGCCCGTAGCGCGCACCGCGCCGGGCCAGCTCCGAGAGGAGCTGGACGGTCAGCTTCGCGCCGGTCGCGCCGAGCGGGTGACCGAGCGCGATCGCCCCTCCGTTCGGGTTCGTCCGCTCCTCGTCGAGGCCAAGCTGGCGGACGACGGCGACGACCTGGGCGGCGAACGCCTCGTTCAGCTCGATCACGGCGAGGTCGTCGAGCCGGAGGCCGGCCTTGGCCAGGGCCTTCGGCACGGCCTCGATCGGTCCGAGCCCCATCACCTCCGGCGCGACCCCGGCCGTGGCATACGAGACGAGCCGGCCGAGGGGACTGAGGCCGAGCCGGGCGGCCCGCTCGCCGGTCATGACCACCATCGCCGCCGCCCCATCGCTCATCTGCGAGCTGTTCCCGGCGGTCACCGTGCCGCCCTCGGCAAAGGCCGGCGCGAGGGACGCCATCCGGGCCTCGTCCGTGTCCCGCCGGGGCCCCTCGTCGGTGTCGAAGGTCACCCGCTCGAGCCGCGGCCGGCCGTCCTCGACGACCGTCCGCTCGACGACGAGCGGCACGATCTCGTCCCGGAAGCGGCCCTCGTCGATCGCCGCCACGGCCCGCCGATGGCTGCGCAGGGCCCAGGCGTCCTGGTCCTGGCGGTCCACCCGTTCGCGCCGGGCGACCTCTTCGGCGGTCAGGCCCATGTTCAGGTAGACCTCGGGCCAGCGTCCGGCCAGGCCGGGGTTGGGGGCGAAGTGCCAGCCGGTCATGGGCACGAAGCTCATCGATTCGAGGCCCCCGGCCACGACCACCTCGGCGACACCGGTGGCGACCGCCTGGCTGGCCAGGGCAAGCGCCTGGAGGCCGGAGGCGCAGAAGCGATTGATCGTCATCGCGCTCGTCGAGACCGGCAGCCCCGCTCCGAGCGCGACCGGGCGGGCGACGTTCAGGCCCTGGGCGCCTTCGGGCATCGCGCAGCCGAGCACGAGATCCTCGACCTCGGCGGGGTCGAGCCCGGGTGCGCGGGCGAGGGCCTCGCGCACGGCGGCGATCGCGAGATCCTCCGGCGGCGTCTCGCGGAGGGCGCCCCGGGGAGCCCGGCCGACGGCCGTACGCACGGCGCTGACGATGACGGCTTCTCGCATCACTGGCTCCGTTGCTCCTGTTTCTCGTCGGTCGATGTCGTTGTCCGGGCTCCGCCGCTGGTGAGGCTCCGGTTCGTCAGTTGCGAAGGGGTTTGCCGGTTCGCAGGGTGTGGCGGATCCGCTCGCGGGTGAGCGGCTCGCCGAGCAGTCGCAGGAATGCCTCGCGCTCGAGGTCGAGCAGCCACGTCTCGGCCACCTCGGTTCCCTCGGCCACGTCACCGCCGCACATCACCCGGGTCAACTCGAGGGTCACCTTCCGGTCGTGCTCGCTCATCGCCCGGCCGGCCAGCTGGTTATGGGTCAGCACCTCGGCGGCGGCGATCCCGCGCCGGCCGAGGACCGGGATCGGCCGGGGGAGCGGCGGCCGGTAGCCGATCTCAGCCAGCGTCCGCGCTGTCGCGGCGGCGTCAGCCCACTGGCGCTCCGGGTCCGCGCTCACCAGGTCAGCCGGGCCGAGGAGGCCAAGGGCGCGGGCCTCCTCGGCGCTCGTCGACACGCGGGCGAAGGCGATCGTCTCCAGGGCCGCCCGGAAGAAGGCAAACGCGTCGGCCTGGCTGCCGGCCGCGCGTTCGGCGGCCCGGCGGGCCATCGCGGTCGCGCCGCCACCGGCCGGGATCAGCCCGACCCCGGTCTCGACGAGTCCGAGGTAGGTCTCGGCCAGGGCCTGGCAGCGGGCCCCCGCGAGGCAGATCTCCGCCCCGCCGCCGAGGGTCCGGCCGCGGGGGGCGACGACGATCGGCACCGGCGCGTACCGGATCGCCTGGGTTGCCGCCTGGAACCGGTGGACGGCGCGGTCGAGCTCGTCCCACTCGCCCTCCTCGGCGTCGATCAGCAGGAGGGCGAGGTTGGCCCCGGCCGAGAAGTCGGGGGCCACGGTCCCGATCACGAGCCCGTCGGCGTCCCGGGCGGCCAGCTCGACGGCGCGCCGGATGATGTCGAGCGTGTCCATCCCGATCAGGTTGAGCTTGCCGTGGAGGTCCAGGCCCAGGATCCCCTGGCCGAGGTCGACGACCGAGGCGGCGGCGTTCGAGGGCAGCTCCGGTCGGGCCCGGCGACGGCTGCCGACGTCGATCGCGCCGGGCGTGGCGGGGACGGGCCGGAAGGTCAGGTCGGCGAAGGCGACGCTCTCGCGGGTGCCGTCGGTCGTGGTCCGGTAGAACGTGCCCGGACCGGCCGCGACGCGGCCGGCGAGGTCGGGCACGGGGCGGCCCGAGCGCTCGATCAGCTCGATCACCGCGGGCACGCCCAGCGCGTCCCAGGTCTCGAACGGGCCGAGTTCCCAGCCGAATCCCCAGCGCATCGCCCGGTCGACGGCGACCGCGTCGGCGGCGATCTCGGGTGCCACGGCCGCGGCATAGCCGAGCGAGGCGGCGACGAAGCGACGGACGAAGCGGGCGGCCGTGTCGTCGGCGCCCAGGAGACCCGCCAGACGACGGGCGAGGTCGGGCTCGTTGCGGGCGAGCTGAACCGCGCTCGAGACGAGCGAGCGCCGGGGCCGGTAGTCGAGCGTGACCAGGTCGAGGGCGAGGATCTCGCCGTCGACCTTGCGGTAGACCCCGGCACCGCGCTTCTCGCCCAGGGCGCCGCGCTCGACGAGGGTGCGCAGGACGTCCGGCACCCGGAACCGGTCGCGCTCGGGGTCGTCGACGAGCGCCTCGTGGCAGTGGTCGGCGACGGCGACGGCGACGTCGATCCCGATCAGGTCGAGGGTCCGGAAGGTGGCGCTCCTGGGGTGGCCGATCAGCGGTCCGGTCAGCTCGTCGACCTCGTCGACCCCCAGCCCGAGCTCGATCGCCAGTTCGAGGGCGACGAGCAACCCGTGGACCCCGAGCCGGTTGGCGATGAAGGCCGGGGTGTCGTTGGCCAGGACGGTTCCCTTGCCCAGGTGGCGTGAGCCGTAGGCCTCGAGCCAGGTCACGAGGGCCGGATCGGTCTCGGTCGTCGGGATCAGCTCGAGCAGCCGGGCATAGCGGGGCGGGTTGAAAAAGTGGGTTCCCAGGAACGCCCGCCGGAAGGGATCCGAACGGCCCTCGGCCAGGGCCCGGATCGAGATCCCGCTCGTGTTCGAGCTGACGATCGGGTACCGGGCCCGACCGGTCAGCGCGGCGTCGAGCCGGGCCAGGAGGTCGCGCTTCGGCTCGAGCTGCTCGACGATCGCCTCGATCACCCAGTCGGCATCGGCGACGCTGGCCGCGAGGACGTCGAAGCCGGCGGTCGTGATCCGGGCCGCGTCATCGGCCCGGTAGAGGGGCGAGGGGCGCAACCGCCGGGCGCGCTCGAGGCCCTTGCCGGCGGTCGCGGCGTCGAGGTCGAGCAGGCTGACACGCGCCCCGGCGCCCGCCAGCAGGCAGGCGAGCTGGGCGCCCATCGTGCCGGCGCCGAGGACGACCGCATGCTCGAGACGGGGAATCATCGATCCGGCTCCTTGTTCGGGGGTTCGTTGGTCGGGACGGCCGGGCGCAGGCCGTCGATCAGCAGCTCGGCCAGCGTTGCGGCCAGCACCTCGACCGAGAGCGGACCGTCGGGGCGATACCACTGGGTGAACCAGTTGCAGGTCGACAGGATCATGAACCCGGCCAGGCGAACGTCGATCGGCCGGAAGCTGCCGTCGGCGACACCGGCCGCGAGCGCCGTGCGCCAGTGGCCCTCGTAGCGGTCGCGCCGCTCGACGAGGTTGCGCCGCCGCTCTGGGGAGAGGGACCGCAGCTCGATCTGAAGCAGTGACAGCTCGTCGCGGTGGTCGGCCGCGAACCGCAGGTGGGCCGCGATCGCCCGCCGGACGCGCTCGACCCCCGGGCCCGGACGATCGAGCTCGGGTCGAACGTGCGCCTCGAGCTGCTCGAGCGCCTGGCTGACGATCGTCCAGAGGAGGTCGTCTTTGGCCGCGATGTAGTGATAGAGGCTGCCTCGATGCATCCCCAGGGCCTCGGCGAGGTCCTGCATCGAGGTCGCATGAAAGCCACGCTCACGGAAGAGCTGGGTGGCGGCCCGCTGGAGCTCGAGCTCGCGGGGTCGGGCAAGCGTCACGGCCGTGGTGACTCCACTCCGCACCCGGCCTGGCTGGGTGCCAGGCCGGTGCCAAACGAACGTTTGGTTGGGACAGGGTAGTCGCCCGTGACGCGAGGGTCAAGGCCCGGCCCGGCCCCGGGTACGGCGCGCCGACGCCCGGCGGGGCGGCGGCCGGCGAGGTGTCCCACGGTGCCCTGACGATGGAGCAGGTGCTCCTGGACGGGACTGGGGCATGGCCGGTGGTCCCGGTGTATCGATCGCTCAACCTGGTTCGGTCGTGTCCGGCGGCCCTTGACCGCGGCGCTATGCTGGCACCCAAATGGAGTCGACGTCCGTCTCCACGGTCGCGTGCGCCTCTGTCCGATGAAGCCGCTGCGGGTCGAGGCGATCACCTACGCGCCCACCGTCTTCTATCACTGCCAGCACTGTGAGCTGACGTTCGAGGAGATGGGTATCGGCGAGCGCCTGCGACGGCAGGAGGCCGCCGAGGGGCTGCCCGATGATCTGGCCCGTGAGTACCAGGCCCTGTCCGACTGGAGCCGCGAGCTGATCGCGCGCTTCGGTGGGCGGGTCCACCTCACCGTGATCGACGCCGCCTCGATCGAGGGCTTCCTGGCCTCGCTGCGCTATCGCGTCTTCCGCTATCCGGCCGTGGTGATCGACGGGCGCGAGCGGTTCCTCGGGCCCGACCTGGCCGCGGTCCTGCCGGCCATCGAGCGTCGTCTCGGGGCCGGCGCCGGCTGAGCGAGCTCCGACGGCGAGGGAAAGGAGGGCGTATCGGCCGAGACCGGGAACCGCCGTCCAGCGGGGCGGGTTCGCCACCTAGCTGTTGAGGGAGGAGTGTCGTGAGTTCTCTGTGGGTCGTCGTCCTCGGAGCCGTCGTCATCTACCTCGGCTACACGTACTACGCGAAGCGGATTGACCGGGAGATCATCCAGGCCGATCCGAAGCGGGCGACGCCGGCCCGGATGTACATGGACGGGGCGGACTTCATGCCGACCAGCCGCTTCGTCCTCTACGGCTATCACTTCAAGTCGATCGCCGCGGCCGGCCCGATCGTCGGGGTGATCACCGCGGCGAACCTCTGGGGCTGGCTGCCGTCGATCCTGTGGTTGTTGATCGGCGTGACCTTCATCGGCTGGGCCAGCGACTACAGCGCGATCATCATGGCCGTCCGCAACGACGGCAACTCGCTGAGCGCGATCGCCCACCGCCTCATCTCGCCCCGGACGCGGCGGATCCTGTTCGTGTTCATCTTCTTCTACCTGTTGCTGATCGGTGGTGCGTTCGTCGGGATCATGGCCGCCATCCTCGCCGCCCGACCGGACGTCCCGTTCGGCATCTTCGTCCTGGCCGTCATGGGTCTGGCCGCCGGGTATGCGATCTACCGGCTCAAGGCGAGTATCGTGTCGGTCACGGTCGTGACCGTCGGACTGACGCTGGCCGCGATGGCGCTCGGGCCGCTCGGGGCGACGGCCGAGGCCGGCAAGCCGATCGATTGGACCACCGGTCCGATCAGCGGCGCGGTCACGAGCCTCAACAAGGCGATCAACGCCGGCGGACCGCTCTACGCCGTCGTCGACCCCACGAACGCCGATCCACGCATCCCGCCCGCCGCCAAGGACGGCACGCGCCCGAAGACGCCCACGTACAACCCGGAGACCGGTGAGATCAACGTCCTGCCCAGCTTCCTGTTCTGGGCGATCCTGCTGCTCGTCTTCAGCTACCTTGGCGCGAACCTGGCGATCTGGCGGTTCGCTCAGCCGGTCAACTACATCGGATTCTGGATCACCGCCCTGACGATCGGCTTCGGCGCACTCGGAGCGATCCTGGCGCCGTTCACCAGCCCGGACGTGGCAACCTTCAAGGTCGACGCGTTCAAGGGCTTCTCGCCGGCGATCGCGACCGGGGCGATCCAGCCGCTCTGGCCGATGCTCTTCGTGACGATCGCCTGCGGGGCGATTTCGGGCTGGCATGCCCTCTTCGGCTCGGTCGGCACGGCCCGCCAGCTCGAATATGAGACCGACGCACTGCCGGTCGGCGGGGGCGGGATGTTCTCCGAGAACACGCTCGGTCTGCTCTCGCTGACCGCCGTCGCGGTCGCCGGTGGGGCCGGCGCCGGAGCCTTCGCCGGCGGGGTCGGCACGCTCCTCAACGTCGCCACGTTCGGGCTGGTCCCGACCTCGTTTGGGACGGCCCTCGGCTTCGGGGCGTTCGTGGTGATCGTCCTGACCGTCGTCCAGCTCGTCTTCCGGGTCATGCGCGTGACCCTCGGCGAGTGGCTCGGCGACCGCTGGGTCGGCTTCAAGAACCAGAACGTGGCGACGGTGATCTCGATGGTCCTGGTGCTCCTGCTCGTGCTGTCGGGCACCTGGGTCTACCTGTGGCAGCTGTTCGGTGCCTCGAACCAGCTGATGGCGGCGCTCAGCCTCCTGCTGGTGACGATCTGGCTCGCCTCGACCGGGCGCAACCCGGCCTATGCGGGCATCCCGATGCTGTTCATGTACGTGACGACGGTCGCGGCAACGCTCGTGACCGCCTACAACCTGTACGTGAGCATCGCCACCAAGTCCGGCCAGGCGGCGATCTCGGTCGCCGGTGCCTGGGCGATGATCGCGGTCGCGATCCTGCTCGTCATCGCCGCCCTGGTGATCGCCTACGATGCCTACCGGGCCTGGCTCCGCCTCCGGGCCGCGCCGGCCAAGGCCGCTCCGGTACCGGCCAGCTAGTGCCGGTCGAGGGGTCGTCGGCACAGTCGAGCGCGGGAGGACCGGCTGCCGGCCCTCCCGCGCATCATTCCCCGCTCAGGCTGAGCGCCAGCTCGCGGACCGTGGCCAGAAATCGCTCGGAGGAGACGGCGTCCGTCTCGGGTGGCCGGACGTGGACCTCCAGGTGCGGCACGGTCTGGTGGACCGACAGACGCCAGACGCCCCCGCTGGCCGCCTCGAGGCGGTCCCAGGTTCGTCGCGCCAGCGCCTCGTCCGCGCCGGGGCGGGCGAGGGCCTCGAGCTCGGGCGTCGGCCAGGCGAGCGGGCTCCAGCCGCCCTCGCCGATTCGCTCCGGAGCGAGCCGCCCGGTCCAGCCGCGGCGGTCGCCGACCTCGAGTTCGAAGCGTGGGGCGCGCCGGAGGCTGGCCCTGACGATGATGAAGTCGCGCCGTCCGCGGGCGTGACCGTACGCCCACAACAGACCGACGTCCCGGGGCTCGAGGACGACCACGACCTGGGCCTCGCGGAACGGGTCGGCTGGGTCGGCGATCGTCAGCTCGACGGCCGAGCTGCCCAGCCAGCGCAGGGTTGTGCGCCGGCCCAACAGGGGCAGGCCGTCCTGGAGCCAGCGCAGGAGGCGATTGCCGCGCCGGATGTTGCCCTGGGTGCCGGCGACGAACCAGAGCATGAACACGAGCAGGACGGCGATCGCCAGCGACGGGACGAGGGTCTCGAGATCGGGCATCGAGGCGACTCTACTGAGGGCGCCCGGGGTGGTCAATGGGTCGTGACCGGTGGTGCCTTGGCCGACGGCTGGTCTGCTAGACTCGGGGTGCCAACCCGGCAGCTACCGAGGCTGAAGAGCCCGACCACCAGGCCCATGCGTCGCCAGCCTGCTCCATCGGCCGCCATGCCCCCGCCCCGCGAGGTGGGGTGGCGTGAGAAGCTGCGGCAGTTCGTCTACGGCCTGACCGGGTATGAGTTCGCCCGCCACGCGGTCGAGGTCCGTGCCGCCCTCGAGAACATGTTCATGATCATCCTCGTCGGCGACATGATCGGCCTGCCCGTGATCCCGCCCTACTACTCGCTGCGCATCCTGCCGTACGTCGTGCCCGAGATCAGCACCTGGAAGCGGCGAGTGCTCCGCGAGCGCGAGTTCAGCGACGTCCACGAGCACCACCTGCACGGGGTCTAGCCGAAGGAGGTCCACATGCCCGACGAGCCGCGCGACCAGAGCCGGGACGAGACCGGCGTCAGGGGCGTCTTCGGCAAGCTCCGGGAGGTCACCTACGGGATGGCCGCCCACGACATGACCCGCTACGCGATGCGGACGCGGGCGAGCATGGAGCACCTGTTCATCCTGACCACGATGGGTGACCTGCTCGGGGTGCCGATCCTGCCACCCTACTACTCGCTCCGCCTGTTGCCGTATGTCGTGCCCCAGATCTCGACCTGGAAGCGGCGCATGCTCCGTGAGAAAGACCTCACGGACGCGCTGTTCTAGGCCATGAGCACGTTCGACCCGGCCGGCTCCGCCGGCACGACCCCGACCTCCTCGGGACCCACCCTGGCCGCCGGCGTGGACTCGCTCGCCGAGCTGTTCGTTCGCCACCCCGAGCGCCGCTACGTGATGTTCGGCGGCAAGGGTGGCCTCGGCAAGACGACGTTTT
>JAKAHU010000090.1 GCA_021825385.1 Chloroflexota bacterium
CGGCCACATTTCTCCTGTCACTCACTGCGGCGGAGCTCGGCGCCCGCCGCATTCGCGCGGACGGCCGCCTCTTCGCTTCGATGACGCCCCCTACGGATCGGGCGATCACTCACCCGTGGCGCCCGTCTGTCGGCAGCAGGATCGAGCCCTCGACTGCGGCCTGCTCCAGGTCAGCTCCGGCCGGTCGCGTCCGCCCTTGTGCTCGGGGCGGGTCGCGTGCTGGTCGAGTCCAGCACCGCGACACGAATCGCAGCCGACGCGCGCGGGTCCTCGACTCGAAGTCGGTCGCCGGCATGGCTACTGGCAACCGGGATGAATGCGGGGGCAGCCACCAGATGGTCTCTGCCCCCGCGCCGGACCGCGGCATCCGTGTTGGTCCGCAATCTCCGACCCTGTCGCCTACTGGCCCAGGCTCAGACGCTCATTCCGAATAGGCTAACCACCATGAGGAAGACGAGGATTGCCAACAGAACGACCGCGATCCTGGGCAACCACTGCCAGACTGCCATGCTTCAGGAGCCTCCGCCGCTTCCCGTGCCACTCCCATTAGCATGCGCCGTCATATCAAGCCACGGGTTGATGTCTTGGTTTGAAAACGGCCACGGAGGGCGGTAGGTGAACAAGCCTTGTCTGAACGCGTTATACCACTCGAGACCAACCCCTCCACCCGTGAAGTCCCCAACCAAGCCGTTGTATGCCCACCACGGATAGTGGACGGCGCCCCAGGCACGGCTAACGTTGATCGCCGTGATCGTCGCGCCATTGCTGCACCAGTCGATTCGCTGGAAGAACTCCCACAGGAGAACGCCGACCGGATTGTGCCCAGCCCTGCCCCACGTCCAGGTCCAGCACCCACCGGAGGCGAGGCAACGAGGCCAGACGTTGCGCCCGCAATCGGCACGATGACCGACTCGGAGGCGGTGACATAGGCCAGCGTTGTGTAGTCCACAACAGCCCGTTGCTGACTCGGGCTCAGGGCAGCAAACGCTGTGTTTGGATCGCTGGCTCGCATGATGGCATCGACGAGCCGAGCCGGGTCTTTCGCTGGACTCGCCGCTGAGACCGTGCCAGCCATCGCGCCGACAAGGGCGATCGCCATAAAGAACGAAACGACGCGCATTCTCGTCATGACATCCCCCAAGACGTGTTTGGTGGCGTAGCGCCTAATCGGATCATCTCGCTGTCTACTGGCGAACCCCCCTCCGCGCTCTTCAGATGTGTCGGGCAAGAACATTGGGTTGAAGCAATCGGCTCGCATCGTCGATTCCGCCCCGGTCTCGCTGGACGGGAGCCATGACAATCGACTTTCGCATCGCCTCCTCTCGTGTCTCGGGATCTAGATGCCTGTCTCGGGACGCGCACGCGGGAAGCCCTCGTGCTTCGGCTGTTCGCCTGCGCGTCGGGACTGCGTCCGCTCGACGACGAAAGCCTGCATCGCCAGGTCGGGCGTGAACATGGGGCGAAACCCTTGGGCGCCCCCGAACGCCGCGGTCCCCGTTCGCACGAGTGGATTCCGACCCATTTGCACGAGTGGATTCCGACACTTGAGGGTCGAACGGCAGGCTGCCGGTGGGCATCGGCGTTCGGCGCGCGACGGCGGCTCGTAGGGTGCTCGACGCGGCCGCTGACGGAGGCTAGCCGGTCCGCGCGTAGCTGCGGATGCTCCGCGGGCCGGACGCCCTTTCGGTGGGCGTGTCGTCGCTAAGCGCCCGTAAGAGTGCCATGTCATCCATCCGCGAAGCGATCTGGCGGAGCTCACGCTCGAGCCGGGCATCGTTCCGGGCCGACAGGAACTGGAAGGCGGGCGTCAGCGTCGCCCTGCTGGCGGCGTCCCGGTCCCGGAGGGTGAGCCGCTCGCTACGCTTGCCTTCAGTATCGGGACGTAGCGTCGCGCAGCGGTCGCCGCGCGACGTTCGTCGGTCATGCCTGGCACGTGTGCTCCTCTGACGCGGGCTGCGGGGGAGGCCGGCGCGGGGCGCGGTGGCCCTGGCCGGGCCTCCCGGGGGGCGGATGAACCCCCCTCGCCCCCTAGCGCGCTCCCGGACGTCGCCCGCGTATCCACGGCGCCAAACGATTTACTCGCGCCGCGGCGTCAGGGCGGACACCCTCCGCCTTCGACGCGGGGGGTCGCCGACACCTGTGGGGGTAGCAGCCCTCGTCAGGCCGGCAGAGGGTGGACGCGGCGCAGCGGTCCGTCAGCCGCGGAGGTCGACCGTCGAGGGAGCGCGCCCCACGACCTGCACGTGGCCGCCGAGCTGGGTCACGACGCGGTATCGCGGGCGAGCGGGATCGAGCGCCCACGGGGCGGGCCCGGTGAGCCGGCCGAGGAATCCTTGCCGCTGGCGGGCGTAGCGCTCCTGGAGCGCGTCGACGCCGGCCTCGTCCATGGGTCCGATGAGCGGATCGCCGTCCCCGCCCCAGAGGTAGAACTCCCCGGCGGCTCCATACAGGATCCATCGCTCGCCCGATCGGGCGATGCCAGCCATGACCCCGGTGTTGCCCGGGAACTCGGGCGCTAGGCGGGGCCACGCCTCGAGAAGCGTCGCGGCCCACTCGAAGACGCCCGGGATGTCGCCGTCCCGCGGAGGCCGCCGCCCGGCGCGGACGGCGTCGAGGCGCCGGGTCAGCTCCTCCCCGAAGGGCTGGCTGAACCGGCCGTTCTCCACGGCGACCACGTCGGGGCCGAACTGGTCGGCGAGCTCGAGCCAGGCGTGCCCGAGGTGCACGAAGAGCAGCTGCTGCACGAGATCGGGCCAGTGCTTGCCCTCGACTGCGCGCAGCCGGCACGCGGCGCGGATCGTGAGGCCGGCGTCGCGGACGGGGCCTTCGCCGCGAGCGCCGCGCAGCATGGCCTCGACCGCGTCAGCCGCCTGTTCGATCGGGTCGCCGCACCGCGCGCGGTAGGCATCTGCCACGCTGCTGGCAACCGACGCCCTGTCGCCGCCCGCACCGCTCACGTGAGGTAGCGCAGCGCAGGCGGGCCTTGCCGGGGCATGACGCCTCAGCGGCCCGTATTGGGGCTCAGCCGCTCGCGTATCCGAGGCGGTGGTGCCAAGAAGCTCCACGTGGTCGCGAAGGGCATGTGGAAGATACTGCGGCCGCCTCGCCCTAACGAAATGGTGGCCGCCGCGGGTGTAAGCGAAATAACGGCGGGCATTCCATAAGCGAAATAGCGGCCGATGCGGCCACCATTTCGTTGAGGGTGACAGCCTCGACCGAGGCACGGCTGGACAGGGTGGTGGAGATGGGGGAGAGTCGAACTCCCCGTCCAGAGCCCTTCGCCTGGAACCGCTACGAGCGTGTCCGATGGTTTTCGTCAGCCGTCGGCGCGCCCATCGGCAGGCTCGCTGTCGGCCCATCGGCGTGTCCCTAGATCGGGCTTTGTCCCGGCGTACGTCGCCTCCGCCGGTCCGCACCTCCGCTGAGTGACGCTTCCACGGCCCGCGGAGGGGAGGCCGCTTCCACGCTCACCTTACGGCCTAAGCCGCGAGGGCGAGAGCAGGCTGCTTGTTGGCAGGTACTTCGATTGCCGCCTGTTTTACGAGGCCTGGCGGCACCTCGGCTCGCGTCTCCAGACAGCCAGACCCTGTCGAGACCACGCATCCCCACAGGACCGAACCGGCTGTTCGGGGCGCGAATCCTACACCCGGTCGGCCGGATGGGCGAGCGCGGCGAGCATGCGGACGACAGGCGGGCAGGGCGAGGCGGCCGAGTCGGTCGGCGGGTCCCGATGGCGCGCGACACGATGACGCACGGCCGGTTGACAGCGGCCGCCCCTGCCCCGCACCCTCGCCGCATGACCACCCGACGCGTCTCCTGGCGCCGGACCGACGAGGTCCGCACCGACGAGCACTGCACGATCTCCATCCGCGATTCGGGCATCTCGCTCGTCGGCACCGTGCTGGGCGCCGACGGCGGTCTCCCCGTCCGGATCGAGTACCGCGTCCTCACCGACGGCGCCGGGGCCACCACGGCCGTCCACGTCCGCGACTACCGCGGCTTCGGGCAGCGCCAGCTGACGCTCGCGCGCGACGCCAAGGGCAACTGGACGGTCAACGGGGTGGCCGACCGGAGGCTCAAGGGCTGCGTGCACGTGGACTTGGGCTGCAGTCCGTCGACCAACACCCTGCCCATCCGCCGGCTCCGGCTGGGCATCGGCGGTGCGGCGACCATCCAGGCGGCGTGGGTCCGCTTTCCGGAGCTGGCCGTGGAGAAGGCCGCCCAGACGTACTCCCGGCCCGACGAGTTCAGCTACCGCTACGCGAGCGGCTCGTTCGAGTCTGACCTGTTGGTGGACGACGACGGCGTGGTGGCGCAGTGCGGCCCCTGGGAGCGAACCGGCGTGGCGGACGGCCTCGACGACACCGCCCCGCTCGACGCGCGGTAGCGCCGAGCGGGCGTCGTCCCAGGCGGTCCTTCAGCTCGCGGGAGCCCCGACCGACGCGTCGGCGATGCGGCCGAGGAACAGGACCGCGCCCGTCTCGAGGTCGCGCACGGCGAACACGAACGGTCGGTCGACCTTGAGGGTGACGGTCTCCGAAGGCGCGGCCGCACCGGCGATCACCACGGCCGTCGCCGCCGCGGCCTCGGTTCCCGCCTCGTCGACGTCGATGTTGGCCTGGTGCACGACGGCGCTGATGGCCAGCGCCTCATCGGTGGTGATGCCCGAGAAGTCGGCTCGGGCCGAGAAGGCGGTGGGCATGCCCATCGCGGCCAGCGCGTCGCCGAGGCTCACGCTCGTCTGGGCGCCGAAGCGGGGCAGCGCAAGATCGACCTCACGCGGGGCGAGGGCCGCCGTGATGGCGTCCAGACGAGCTGCGTCGAACTGGGGCTCGAAGGCGGGCAGCTCGTCGGGCACGATCACGAGCATCGCGAGCTGCCCGCCGACGTACGGGAGCTGGACGGCCTGCCAGCCGGTCCCGGCGGCGTAGAGGAGCGAGCCGCCGGCATGCATGAACGGCACGTCCACCGCGTTGCCGCCGAGGCGGTGGAAGGCGCCCGGCTCGGTGGCCGACGCCTCGAACGGCGTGAGCCAGGCCGCCCGCAGGTAGATCGCGTTGGCGAGCACGAGGCGCGTCATGTCGTCGACCGTGCCCCGCGCCAGCAGCTCCTTGACCCGCTGCTCGGTCTGGCCGGCGACCCAGCCGTTGATGGCCGCGCGGGCGGCCTCGGCGGCCCGCTTGAAGTCCACCAGCCGAACCCCGGCGCCGAACTCCTCGGCGAGCGCGTCGAGGTAGGCCGGCGCGATGGTGAGGCCCCGCTGGGCGAACGAGGCGTTGGCGATCCGCAGGGTGACGGCCTGCGGGTTGCCGCCCTGGTCCGTGAAGCTGCCTGTCCGGGCGTTCAACGCGCCGTCGAGGCTAGCCACCCAGCCCGCGTGGCCGTCCGAAGCCAGGCTGCGGAGCACCGTGTCCATCTCGCTCGCGGTGGTGCCGCGCGCCCCGGCCCGTGCCATGGCGAGCGCGAGGGCCACGCTGGCCGGCGAGACCACGGTGTTGCTGCTGCCGTCCCGGACGTGGGCGTAGAGGTCGAGGCCGAAGGCGTTGAGGGCAGCCCCGGCGCTCGACGCGTCGGCGGGGGTGCCAGCCAGGTGGGGGACGCCGTGAGCGGCGGCCAGCTCGATGCCGTCGGCCGCAGGCGACCCGGACGGTGCGCTGGTGGGCGCCTGGGACGCGGACGGCAATGGCCCGCCGCAGGCAGCGACGAGGGCGGTGGTGAGGAGCAGGACGGGCAGGCGGCGCATGGGTGACCTCGGGATGTCGGGACGCCGCCTCTCCGACGGCCGTCGGCCCGCCGCGGTTCCCTCTCGTGGCGTCGCGACGCCACGAGAGGCCTCGCCGCGCGGCCGGGCCTCGGTCCGTCGTAGGATCGGCGCTGATGCTCCACCCCGCGATCGTCTCGGCCGCCCTTCTGCTCTCGCGGATCGTCCTCGCCTGGGGCGTGCTCGCGATGCTCGCTGCCGTCTGGCGCCGCCGGTGAGCGCCATGCCGCCCCGAGACGCCCGGCCGCCCGGTAGCATCGAGCGATGCGTCTGATCCCCTGGGAAGAGGAGCGCCTCCAGATCTTCGCGGCGGCCGAGCTGGCGCGCCGTCGGCGTGGGACCGGGCTGCTGCTCAACCACCCCGAGGCCGTGGCGCTGATCTGCGACGCGATGCTCGAGGCGGCGCGGGCGGGAAGTGGCTACTCGGAGGTGGAGGCGGCGGGCCGAGCGGCGGTTGCGCCGGACGAGGTCCTGCCCGGCGTGCGCGAGCTGCTCGACGAGGTGCGCCTCGAGGTGCTGCTGGGCGACGGCTCGCGCGTCATCGCCCTCGTCGACCCGCTCGACCGCGGCCAGCCCGCGGACCCGTTCGGGCCCGGCGCCCTGGTCATCGGCGATGCCGCCGACGTGGTGGTCAATGACGGGCGCGAGGCGATCGAGCTCGAGGTCACCAGCACGTCGCGGCGGCGGGTCCGCGTCTCGTCGCACTTCCCGTTCCACCGCCTGAACCGGCGGCTGGTGTTCGACCGCGAGGCCGCGCGCGGCTTCCGGCTCGACGTCCCGGCGGGCGCGTACGTGGGCTGGGAGCCGGGGGAGACCAGGACGGTTCGGCTGGTGCGCCTCGCCGGGCGCCAGGGCGCGAGGCGGATCGAGCCCAACGGAGGCGACCGATGAGCCGCCTGTCGGCCCACGAGTATCGCGTCCGCTACGGCGCGACCACCGGCGACCGCGTGCGCCTGGGCGACACAGACCTCTGGGTGCGCGTGCAGGAGGACCGCACCGCGCGCGGCGACGAGCCCGTCTGGGGCTACGCCAAGAACCTGCGCATGCGCATCGCCCAGGACGACACGGCAGCCGGGCCGTCGGAGCTCGACATCCTGATCACCGGCGCGCTCGTGGTCGACCCGATCCTGGGCGTGGTCAAGGCCGACATCGGGATCAAGGACGGCCGCATCGCGGGCATCGGGCGGGCGGGCAGCCCCGAGATCAGCGACGGCATCGACCTCGTCGTCGGGCCGCACACCAAGCCCTACATGGCGTACGGCCTGATCGCGACGCCCGGCGCCGTCGACAGCCACGTCCACACCATCGACCCGGAGCTCCTCGCCCCCGCGCTGTCGGGCGGCGTGACCACGTTCATCACCGCCGGCTTCGAGGAGCCGCCGTTCGCGATGGAGCGCGTGCTGGCCGGGCTTGAGGCGTGGCCGGTCAACGTGGGGATGCAAGCGGGGGCGCGGGCCATCGAGGACGGCCACCTCGACGCGCTGCTCGACGCCGGCGCCACCGGGTTCAAGATCCACGAGGACAATGGCGCCTACCCCGACCTGATCGACCACGTGCTGCGCTACGCCGATTCGCACGACGTGACGGTCAGCCTCCACACCGACGGGCTGCACGAGTCCGCCGAGCTCGAGGACACCGTGGCGGCGATCGCCGGGAGGACGGTCCACGCCTACCACGTCGAGGGCACCGGCGGCGGCCATGTGCCGGACCTCCTGGGCTTGGTGCGCGAGCCGTCGGTCCTGTGCTCGTCCACCACGCCGACGCTGCCGTTCGGCGTCCACACGGCCGTCGAGCACGTGCCGATGACCGTGCTCAACCACGGCCTCTCGTGGCTCGTCCCGGGCGAGGTGGAGCTGGTGCGCGAGCGCGTGCTCGAGGCGCGGATGGCGGCCGAGGGCCCGCTCCACGAGCTGGGCGCCATCGGCATCGTCAACTCCGACTCGCAGGGCATGGGCCGGATCGGGGAATCGTTCCGGCGCACGCTCCAGCTCGCGCACGTGATGAAGGCGTGGCGCCGAAGCGGGGGCGCCGAGGGGATCCCCGGCCTGCCCGACGATCCCGGCGCGGGCGCCGCCGACCCTGCCGACGACCGCGATGACACGGCCCGGGTGCTGCGCTACCTCGCCAAGGTGACCGTAGAGCCGGCGATCACGCACGGCGTCGCCGGCCACGTCGGCTCACTGCGCCCCGGCAGGCTCGCGGACATCGTCCTCTGGAGGCCCGGCTTCTTCGGCATCAAGCCCGAGTGGGTGTTCAAGGGCGGCTTCCCGGCCTGGGGCCCCCTGGGCGAGGGCAACGCCAGCCTCGAGCGCGCCGAGCCCACGCGGTACCGCCGCGACTGGGCGGGCACGCCGCACGCGGCACCGCTGGTGTCGCTGACGTTCGTGTCGGGCGCCGCCGACCGTCGAGCGCTCGCCCGCCGGCTCGAGACGCGCCGCGCCCTGGTGCCGGTCGGGGGCGTGCGGGGGCTCACGCGGGCCTCCCTGCACGCGAACCGGGCAACGGCGGCGGTGGACATCGACGTCCGGACGGGCGCCGTCTCGCTGGCCGGGCGGCCGCTCGCCGTGGCGCCCGTGACCGAGGTGCCGCTGAGCCGCCGGTACCTGCTGCGCTGAGGGCGTCGCAGCCGGGCGTGGTCCCTCATACTCCGCCCATGGTGACGATCCACGACGCGTATCCGGTCCTCGGCCTGCGGATCACCGCCGGCCCGCTCGAGCTGCGCGGCATCGACGACGCCGACATCGCGTCGTTGGCCGAGCTGGCGGCACGGGGTGTCCACCCACCGGAGATCATGCCGTTCTCCCACCCCTGGACGGACACGCCCGCCGGCGAGCTGTCCCTGCGCTTCGCCCAGTACCACTGGGGCAATCGGGCGACCCTCTCGCCAGAAGACTGGAAGCTCGACCTCGTCGTCCGCTGGCAGGGCGAGGTCGCAGGGACGCAGGGATTCATGACGCACCACTTCCTCGTGACCCGCACGGGCGAGACCGGATCGTGGCTGGGGCGCGAGTTCCAGGGTCGTGGGATCGGGACGCGGATGCGTCAGGCGATGTGCGCGTTCCTGTTCGACCACCTCGACGCGCAGGAGATCACCTCGGCGGCGTTCGTCGACAACCCCGCGTCGTTGGCTGTGAGCCGGAAGGTGGGCTACCGGACGAACGGGACGCGGCGTGTTGAACGGCGCCCTGGTGAGTGGCAGCACAACCAGGGGCTCGTGCTGACGCCCGAGGCGTTCGTGCGCGGACCGGCGATCACCGTGGAGGGGTTGACGCCGTTCCGCCGACTTGTAGGACTGGAGGCCTGAGCCGGTCTCGCCGGGTGCCGCGGCGTGCCACCTCGCGTTCGCCTTCAGCCCACCCGGCGGTCTCCCTTCGCCGCACGGTTCCCTACCAGATGTCGCCGACCGTGAAGCCCTCCGGAAACGGGTCGGAGGGGTCCACGACGTACGAGCTGAACGCGTAGATCCAGGCGCTGCCCGTGATCTCGGGGACTACCGCATCGCGGCCGCCCACCCGCTCCTCGCCGACGAGCCGCCCGGTGAACACTGTGTCCACGATGCTCTCGTGGCGGAACGCCTCGCCGATCGCGAGCCGGCCCTTGGCGTGGAGCACGGCCATCTTGGCGCACGTCCCGGTGCCGCACGGGGAGCGGTCCAGGACGCCGCTCCAGGTCGCCGGGCTGGACCAGTCGAACGCCCGCGTGGAGACGGTCGTCGCGTTGCGCCACGAGTTGGCCGGGTCGTGGGCAGGTCCCGACATCTGGCCGATCGTGATGCCGGCGAACCCGGGCTGCTCGGGGTGGACCACGGGCAGCTGCTCGGCCGCCGCCGCCTTGATCATCTCGGTCACGCGGGTGATGTCCCGGCCCTCGTCGGGCGTGATCCGGAAGCCGAGCGCCTCGGCGTCCGCGATGACGTGGAACATGCCGCCGTACGCCACGTCCACGGTGACCGTGCCCAGGCCCGGGACCTCGACCCGGGCGTCGAGGTGGGTCGCGAACGCGGGCACGTTGCGGAACGTGACGCCGGTCACCTTGCCGCCCTCGCAGGTCGCGCTCACGCGGATCAGGCCCGCGGGCGTCTCGAGCACGAGCTCGGTCACAGGCTCGGTCATCGGCAGCATGCCCGTCTCGAGCAGCGCGGTGGCCACGCAGATCGTGTTCGACCCGGACATCCCGGGGTATTCGGTGTGCTCCATGATCACGTAGCCTGCCTGCGCCTCCGGGCGCGTTGGCGGCAGGATCACGTTGGCGCACAGCGCCGGGTAGCCGCGGGGCTCGCGGAGCATGAGGCGCCGCAGCTCGTCGCCGTGGCGCTCGAGATGGCGCGCCTTGTCGAGCATCGTGGCCCCCGGCACGTCGAGCACGCCGCCCACGATGACGCGGCCGGGCTCGCCCGCCGCGTGGACGTCCACCGCCTGGAGCATTCGCGCCAGCCGCACCGTGCATCCTCCTCGGTCTCGGGCGTGCCCGCCGCCGTCGGCGTCGCCGGTCAGCGCCGCCGGGCGTCGGCCATCTCGCGGGCCATGTCCCGCTTCGCGTCGCGGTCGGCGATCTCGCGCCGCCGGTCCCAGGACTGCTTGCCGCGGGCGAGGCCGAGCCGGACCTTCGCGAGGCCGCGGTCGTTGATGTAGATCTCCAGCGGGATCAGCGTCAGGCCCTTGGCCTTGGTCTTGCCCAGCAGCTCGTCGATCTCCGCGCGGTGCAGCAGCAGCTTGCGCATCCGCTTGGGCTCGTGGTTGAACCGCACGTCGGCGGTGCCCCACGGCGCGATGTGCAGGCCGATCAGCCAGGCCTCGTCCTTCTCGATCCGCGCGTAGGCGTCGGCCAGGCTGACCTTGTGGTCGCGGACGCTCTTGATCTCGGTGCCGCGCAGCGCGATGCCGGCCTCGAAGGTGTCCTCGATGCTGAATTCGTGGCGTGCCTTGCGGTTCTGGGCGATGGTCTCGCCCATGGGCGGGCTCCTCAGTGCTTCGATGGCGCCAGTGTTGCACGGTCGCCGGGCGGGCCCGGCGGTGGGCGGCCGTCGTGACCGCAGGTCGGGCGCAGGCCGGCGCCGGCGCTGCAGAACGAGCCCCGGACGCGCGAACGCCGGCCCGTGAACGGACCGGCGTTCGCTTTGCTACCGACCACCCGTCGGGACCGCCTCTAGGCGACGGTCTCCGGCGAGGTGGTGCAGCAACTACCGCTATCTGTCACTGCACATCACCTCCTTTCGTTCGGAGCGAACGTAACCGATCCCGGGAGGTTGCGCAAGCGAGGGCCTCGGCAGCGCGACCGGACCCCGCTCAGCCAGGGGCGAAGCCGAGCGCCCCGAGGCCGGCGTCGAGCACCGGGTCCTGCCCGGGCCTGGTCGCCTGGTTCGGGACCACGACGTCGGGGGTGATGCCCGTGCCGTTGATCCACACCTTGTCGGGGGTCAGCCAGCGGGCGATGGTGAGGCGGAAGCCGCCGTTGTCCCCCTCCAGCTGGGTCCACTGCTGCACGGTGCCCTTGCCGTAGGTCTTGGAGCCCACCAGCTCTGCCCGCCCGTGGTCGTGGAGCGCGGCGGACACGATCTCCGAGGCCGACGCCGTCCCGCCGTCGACGAGCACGCCGCCCTTTATCGACGGGTCCGTGGCCGCGCCGCCCGGCTCGGCGGTCACCTCGGTCAGGGTGCCGGCGGCGTCCTGCTCCCAGAACACCGTGCCGCCCGCGAGGAACTGGCTGGCGATGTCGCGGGCGGCGGTGACGAACCCGCCCGGGTCGCCGCGCAGGTCGATCACGAGCGCCTTCCGGCCGGCCTTCACGTCGGCCGCCACCGCGGCCTTGAAGTCGATCGACGCCTGGTCGCTGAAGCCCGCCAGCTTGATGTAGCCCACCGCGCCTCCGGCGAGCGTCCTGGTGGACACCTCCGGCTGGAGGATGTTCGCCCGGGTGATCGTCACACTGAACGGGGCGGCGGTGCCCCGAACGATCGACAGGGTGACGGTGGTGTCCTTCGGCCCGCGGATCCTCTGCGTCGTCTGGTCCACGGTGAGCCCGTCGACGCCCGTGCCGTCGATGCCGGCGATCACGTCGCCTGGCAGCAGCCCAGCCTGCTCGGCCGGCGAGCCCGGGATCACCGACTCGATCGCGAGCCGGCACGTCGCCGACAGGGGTGTGCACGAGGCGTTGGACCCCCTGGCGTCCACGGTGCCGACCGTGGTGCCGATCCCGGAGAACTGGCCCGAGATGCCCTGCAGCGACGCCTTGAACTCGTCGGGGGTCATGTAGTACGAGAACGGGTCGTTGAGGGCGGCGATCATCCCCTTGATCGCGCCCTGCACCAGCGCCGGGCGGTCCACCGGCCCGCCCGCGTAGCGCTCGGTGATGGCCGCGTAGGTGTCCCAGAAGGGCTGCCACGCCTCCTGCTCCGACACGGGCGTGCCCGGCTGCTGCGCCGCCTGTCGGCCGAGCGTCCAGCCGGCGAGGAACAGGGTGCTGCCGGCCATGATCGCGATCAGAGCGCCGGCCATGATCAGGGCGCCGCTGCGCCGGCGCGAGGGCTCGGCGGCGGAACGCGAGGGCTCGGCCGGAGACTCGTCTGGATTGGCCTGGAACGTCACGTCGCGCCACTCGCTGGGTCGGTCCTGGGGGGCCGGTGACGTCAGCGTACCGCCGCGCCGCGAACGGGGCCGGTGTGGACTCGGGCGCCGCTACCGGATGAGGTACGTGCGCACGGAGACCCAGGCGCCCACGACGCCGACGCCCACCCCGGTCCCCAACACCAGCGCCGCGGTGTCGCGGCCGACCGAGCCCAGCTCGATCGGCAGGACGTTGAAGAAGTTCACCATCGCCTTGGACAGGGGGTCGGCGGCCAGCAACAGCATCCCCAGGGTGATCAGCGCGCCGAACAGGCCGACCAGGGCACCCTCGAACACGAACGGCCAGCGGATGAACGCGTCCGAGGCGCCCACGAGGCGCATGATCTCGATCTCCTCGGCGCGCGCGACCACGGCCAGCCGGATGGTGTTGACGATGATGAACAGCACGATCAGGCCGACGACGCCCAGGATCACCACGCCCGCCGTGCGCACGATGCCGGTGAACGTCAGGACGCGGTCCACCAAAGCCTGGATGTTGATCACCGACCGCACGATCGGATCGTCGCGGATTGCCGACACGACCGTGTTCAGCTGCGCCGGGTCGTGGAGCTTGACGTTCAGGCTCGCGTAGAGCGGGTTCTGGTCGAGCGACGCCGTCAGGTCGGGCCGGCCCTGCGCCTGGAGCTGGGCGCGGAAGTTCGCCAGTGCCTGGTCACGCGAGACGAAGTCCACCGATGCCACCTCGGGCATCGCCTGGACTTGGGCCACCAGTGTGTCCACCTGCTCCTGGGTCGCGGTGTTCTGGATGTAGGCCACCACCTCCACCTTCTGCTCCACGAACGAGAGGCTGGCGAGCAGGACGTTCTGGAGCACGAAGAACCCGGCGAGGAGCGTCAGCATCAGGACCATCGTGAGCGTGGCCGCGAGGCTCATGAGCGCGTTGCGCCAGAAGCCCTGCCACGCCCGCCGGATCGAGAAGAGGACGAAGGCGAGCATCGCGTCAGTCCTCGCGGTGGTAGGTCGCGCCGAGCTCGTCGCGGATGATGCGGCCCTCCTCGAGCGCCACCACGCGCTTGCGCAGCGCGGTGACCACCTCGGCGTCGTGGGT
>JAKAHU010000091.1 GCA_021825385.1 Chloroflexota bacterium
CCCGAGCCGCAGATCCCGGTCACGCCGAGATCGTCCTGGGCAACCGCCACCGACTCCTGGCCGCCTCGAGCCCGACCGGCCCGGCTTTCGAGGGTGCTCAGATCAGCGCCGGCCAGCGGGCCGCGCCCGGCGCGATCGAACGCGTGCGCGTCGACCCGGTCACCCTCGAGCCGCGCTTCCGGGTGATCGGCTGCGAGCGCTGGTCGGACGAGCCCGGATTCGACGAGGCGATCCGTGACCTCGGCGTGACCGGGATCTGCGGCTCGGGGATCATCGAGGTCGTCGCCGAGCTCTACCTGGCCGGCGTGATCGCCGCCGACGGGACGATCGAGGGTCGACTCGCGGACCGCACCCCTCGAGTGGTGCCCGATGGACGGACCCACGCCTACCTGCTCAGCGAGACGCCGCGGATCGTGATCACCCAGGGCGACGTCCGGGCCATCCAGCTGGCCAAGGCCGCCCTGTACGCCGGAGCGCGCCTGCTCATGGACGCCTACGGCGTCGACGCGGTCGACGAGGTGAGCCTTGCCGGTGCCTTCGGGAGCCACGTCGATCCGCGCCACGCGATGGTCCTGGGCCTGATCCCCGACTGCGACCTCGAGCGGGTCGCCTCGGTCGGCAACGCCGCTGGCGCCGGCGCCGTGATCGCTCTCCTGTCCGCCACGAGCAGGGCCGAGATCGAGGAGGTCGTCGGGCGGGTCGAGAAGATCGAGACCGCGATCGAGCCCCGCTTCCAGGCCCACTTCGTCGACGCGCTGGCGATGCCGCACCGGACGGCGGCCTATCCCAACCTGTCCCGGGTCGTCAACCTGCCGCTCCGGCCGGGGCCCGGCGATGGCGGACGCGACGGACGCCCGGAACGACGGCGACGGCGGGTTCCCGCCGCGGCACTCGAGGAGGACCGATGACTCAGGAGCTCCATCACCATCGCACCGGCGGGCGGGCCGGTCGCCAGGCCGCGCGCGCCCACGCCGCCGTGGCCCGGCTGCCGTTCCTGACCCGGACCATGGCCCCGTTCGAGGTCCTCAACGAAGAAGGGCTGTCCCTGATCGAGCACAACGCCGACCTCATCCTCCAGGAGGTCGGGCTCGAGTTCCGGGGCGACCCCGACGCGCTCCGGCTCCTGGCCGAGGCGGGCGCCGACGTCGACGGCGAGCGAGTCCGCTTTCCGCTCGGCATGTGCCGCGAGATCATCCGCGCCAGCGCCCCGAGCGAGTTTGTGCAGCAGGCACGAAACCCGGCCAACAGCGTCCGGATCGGCGGCTCGAGCACGGTCTTCGCCCCCGCCTACGGGTCGCCGTTCGTGCGCGACCTGGACCGGGGCCGGCGCTACGGGACGCTCGAGGACTTCCGCAACTTCGTCAGGCTCGCCTACCTGAGCCCGCACCTGCACCACTCCGGAGGGACGGTCTGCGAGCCCGTCGACGTGCCGGTCAACAAGCGCCACCTGGACATGGTCTACAGCCACATGCGCGACTCGGACAAGCCGTTCATGGGCTCGGTGACGGCACCCCAGCGGGCCCGCGACACGGTCGAGATGGCGCGCATCCTGTTCGGCGCCGACTTCGTTCGCGACCACACGGTCGTGATCAGCCTGATCAACGCCAATTCGCCCCTGGTGTGGGACGGGACGATGCTCGGCGCGGCCCGCGCCTACGCCGAGGCGAACCAGGCCACGATCATCACCCCGTTCATCCTGGCCGGGGCGATGGCCCCGGTCACCGCGGCCGGGGTCTGCGCCCAGACCCTGGCCGAGGCCCTGGGCGGGATGGCCTTCGTCCAGCTCGTCCGGCCCGGCGCGCCGGTCGTGCTCGGGTCGTTCGCCAGCTCGATCTCGATGCAGTCGGGAGCACCGACCTTCGGGACGCCGGAGCCGGCCCTGGTCCTGTACGTGATGGCCGCCCTGGCCCGGCGGCTCGGTGTCCCCTTCCGCTCCGGGGGCAGCCTGACCGCCTCGAAGCTGCCCGATGCCCAGGCGGCCTACGAATCCGCTGCCACGCTCCAGCCGACCGTCCTGGCCGGGGTGAACTTCGTCCTCCACGCCGCGGGCTGGCTCGAGGGCGGGCTGACCATGGGCTACGAGAAATTCGTCCTCGACGCCGATCAGTGCGGGATGATGGGCGTCTTCGTGCAGGGGGTCGACATGTCCGAGAACGGCCAGGCTCTCGATGCGATCCGCGCGAACGAGCCCGGGACCCACTATCTCGGCAGCGAGCACACCCTGGCCAATTTCGAGACCGCCTTCTACCGCTCCGAGACCGCCGACAACAACAGCTTCGAGCAGTGGCTCGAGGAGGGTGGGCTCGACGCGGCCGCCCGGGCCAACCAGATCGTCAAGCGCATGCTCGCCTCGTACGAGGCGCCGCCGATCGATCCCGGGGTCGACGAGGCGCTGCGCGAGTTCATCGCCCGCCGCAAGGCGTCGATGCCGGACTCCGAGGTCTAGCGGGTGGGCCGCACCACGGCGCTCGATCCCCGGGCCAGGTCGGCGATCCGGGATCTCCTCGCTGATCCGGTGTTCGAGCTGATCCCGCTGCGCAACCTCGATGCCCAGGCCGATGCCCTCCCTGACCGGGCCGCCGTGTCGGTGACGGCGTCGGCGGCGAGAGGGATCGAGGCGACCGTGGCCGCGTCCGAGCGACTGGCGGAGCGCGGGTTTCGGGTCACGCCCCACCTCTCGGCGCGGCTGATCCGCGATCGTGACCATCTCCGGGCGCTGCTCGACCGGCTGGTCGCGGCCCGGATCAGCCGGGTCTTCGTGATCGGCGGGGACGCGGACGAGCCGGGGGCCTTCCCGGACGCCCTCTCCCTCCTGCGCGCGATCGGCGAGACGGGCGTCCGCTTCGACGAGGTTGGGATCGCCGCCTACCCCGAGGGGCACCCGGACATCCCCGCCGCGCGGCTGCTCGAGGCGCTCGCGGCCAAGCAGCCGTTCGCGACCTCGATGACGACCCAGCTGTGCTTCGATCCCGAGGCGATCCGACGCTGGCTCCGGGCTCGCCGGGACGATGGGATCACCCTGCCGGTCGTGATCGGGCTGCCGGGGGTCGCCGAGCTGCGCAAGCTGCTCTCGATCAGCGCCCGGATCGGCGTCGCCGACTCGAGGCGGTTCCTGCGCAAGAACACCCGGCTCGTGGGCCGGCTGGTGCGACCGGGCGGGTTCGACCCGGACGCCCTCCTGGCCGGCCTGGCGCCGCTGGTCGTCGATCCGGCCCTCGGGATCCGCGGGGTCCACCTGTACACGTTCAACCAGGCCGAGGCGACCGCGGACTGGCTGCGGGCCTATCGCGACGCGCTTGGCGTCCCCGCCGGGGTCGCGTCGTGATCGTCCCCGCGCCGGCCGCCCCGCCGCTCGCCAGCCGCGCTCGTCGCGCCCGGGAGCCCGGCGATGACTGAGCCCGCGCGAGGGTCGTCGCCCGCCGTCATCCAGTCCGTGGATCGGGCGGTCGCGGTCCTCGAGTTGCTGGCCCGCGAGGGCGAGGCCTCGGTGACCGACGTGGGGACCGCCCTGCGCGTCCACAAGTCGACCGCCTTCCGCCTGCTGGCCGCGCTCGAGGCGCGCGGTCTGGTCGAGCAGGTTGCCGAGCGGGGCCGATACCGGCTCGGCTTCGGGATCGTCCGGCTGGCGGCCGGCGCGACGATGCACCTCGACCTCGTCGAGCAGAGCCGGCCGGTCACCAGGCGCCTGGCGGCCGAGGTCGGTGAGACGGTGAACGTGGCGATCCTCCAGTCCGACTGTGCGGTGAACGTCGACCAGGTCCGCGGGCCGGCCGCGGTCACCAGCCACAACTGGATCGGTCAGCGGACACCGCTCCACGCCACCTCGAGCGGCAAGGTGCTCCTTGCCCATGCCGATCCCGCCGAACGCGAGCGTCTCCTGTCTCTGCCCCTGGAGCGGTTCACGCCGGCCACGATCACGGACCAGGGGGTACTCCGGGGCCAGCTCGAGGAGATCCTGCACCGCGGCTGGGGATTCACGATCGAGGAGCTGGAGAGGGGCCTGAACGCCGTGGCCGCGCCGATCCGGGCCCATGACCGGGCGGTGATCGCGGCGGTCAGCGTCTCCGGTCCCTCGTACCGGCTCACCCCGGAGCGGATCGAATCCGCGGCACGGGCCGTCGTGGTCGCCGCCAGGGAGATCAGCGAACGGCTGGGCTACGCCGAGCGCAACGACAAGCAGACCGGGAGTTCTCGATGATCACCACCGCCCCGTTCCCCTCCGACCTCGACATCGCGCGCAGCGTTCGGCCTCGTCCGATCACCGATGTCGCCCGTGACCTCGGGCTGCGCGAGGACGAGGTCGAACCCTATGGGACCACCAAGGCCAAGGTGACCCTGGAAGGGCTGCGGCGGGTCGAGACGGCCAATCAGCGCGGCAAGTACGTGGTCGTCACCGCGATCAGTCCGACGCCGCTGGGCGAAGGGAAGTCCACGACCACGGTCGGCCTGGCCCAGGGCCTCAACCGGATCGGGCGGCGGGCGACGGTGACCATCCGCCAGCCGTCACTCGGCCCGGTCTTCGGGATCAAGGGTGGAGCCGCGGGCGGGGGCTACAGCCAGATCATCCCGATGGAGGACTTCAACCTCCATCTGACCGGCGACGTCCACGCGATCGGGGCGGCGCACAACCTCGCGGCCGCGTTCATCGACAACCACATCCACCACGGCAACGCGCTGAGCATCGACCCCAACGGCGTCCTGTGGCCGCGGGTCGTGGACATCAGTGATCGCGCCCTGCGGCACGCGGTCGTGGGTCTGGGCGGCCGCGAGAACGGGCTGCCCCGCGAAACCGAGTGGGTGATCACCGTTGCCTCCGAGGTGATGGCCGTGCTCGCCCTCGCCAGTGACCTGCAGGACCTGCGCGCTCGACTCGGGCGGATCGTGCTGGCCATGCGCCGGGACGGTTCGCCGGTCACGGCCGAGGAGCTCCAGGTCGCGGGCGCGATGACCGTGCTCCTGCGCGACGCGCTCAAGCCGAACCTGCTCCAGACGCTCGAGGGCGGACCGGCCTTCGTTCACTGCGGCCCGTTCGGCAACATCGCCCACGGCAACAGCTCCGTGCTCGCCGATCGAGTGGCCCTGGCCACGAGCGAGATCGTGGTCACCGAGGCGGGTTTCGGAGCGGACATGGGGGCGGAGAAGTTCTTCGACATCAAGTGCCGGGCGTCCGGACTGCGGCCGGACGCGGCCGTCCTGGTGGCCACCGTCCGGGCGCTCAAGATGCACGGCGGGGTGGGCCGAATCGTGGCGGGCAAGCCGCTCGATCCGGCGCTCCTGGAGGACAACCCCGATGCGGTGCGGGCCGGCGGGGCCAATCTGACCGCGCAGATCGCCAACGTCCAGACGTTCAATGTGCCGGTCGTGGTGGCGATCAACACGTTCCCGACCGACACTCCGGCCGAGATCGAGGCGATCCGCGAGGTGGCGCTCGCGGCCGGGGCGCGGGACGCGGTCGTCGCTCGCCACTTCACCGACGGCGGAGCCGGAGCCGAGGAGCTCGCCACGGCCGTCTGGGAGGCCGCGGCCACGGGCGCTCCGGACTTCGCCCTGCTCTACCCCGACGACGCATCGATCACCGACAAGATCGAGACGATCGCGGTCCGGATCTACGGTGCCGATGGGGTCGACTTCCTGCCCGCCGCGGCCAAGGCGATCGACCGGTTCGAGGCGCTGGGGTTCGGGCACCTTCCGATCTGCATGGCCAAGACCCAGTACAGCCTGAGCCACGACCCCAAGCTCCTCGGCCGGCCACGGGGCTTCCGCGTCCCGATCCGCGAGGTCCGGCTGGCTGCGGGGGCCGGCTTCCTCACGCCGATCGCGGGCGACATGCGCACGATGCCCGGCCTGAACAGCCGGCCGGGCGGAGAGCGGATCGACGTCGACGCCGATGGAAACGTCGTCGGCCTCTTCTGAGCCGGGGACGGCCGCGCACGCGACCGCCGGCCGACGCTCCAGCGGTTCCCGGCACGCGACCGCCGGCCGACGCTCCAGCGGTTCCCGGTGCTCCAGCGCCGGCCGACGCTCCAGCGGTTACCGGCGCTCCACCGCCGGCTCGCGCTCCGCGACGAGGGCGGGGAGCGCGAGGACGGGGTAGAGTTGTGGCCCGCCTGGGGACGGCATCGATCCCGTTCATGGCCGTCGGCGGGCGCCGCGCTCGATGAGGTGGCACCGATGACTCGCGTCCTGCTCCTGGTCGGCACGGCCAAGGGAGCCTTCGTCCTCGAGAGCGATCCCCGCCGCCGGGACTGGTCGCTGCGCGGTCCGCTCTGCCAGGCCTGGCCGATCCGCGACCTGATCGTCGATCCCGCGACCGGCGCGATCCTCGCCGCCAGTGGCAGCTCGTGGTACGGCCCGGCCGTGTGGCGGAGCGCGGACCTGGGCGCGACCTGGACCCATTCCTCGGTCGGACTGGCCTACCCGGAGGGAAGCGAGCCGGTCAAGACCGTCTGGAGCCTGGCGGCCACACCGGACGGCGCCCTGCTGGCCGGCGTCGAGCCGGCCGGCCTATTCCGCAGCGACGACGGCGGGACGAGCTGGACCCATGTCGAAGGCCTGACGAGCCACCCCACCCGCCCGACCTGGCAGCCTGGCAATGGCGGCCTGATTCTCCACACGATCGTGCCCCATTCCTCAGACGCCGACCGTACCTGGGTCGGCATCTCGTCGGTCGGGGTGTTCGAGACTCGTGATGGGGGCGCCTCGTGGGAGCCGCGCAACGAGGGCGTCCGGGCCGGTTTCATGCCCGACCCGTATCCGGTCACCGGCCAGTGCGTGCACAAGTTCGCGGCCGGGGCGGGCGAGCCCGAGCTGCTCTACCAGCAGAACCACTGCGGCGTCTACCGCTCCGCCGACGGGGGCCGGCACTGGACCGAGATCACGCCGGGCCTGCCCAGCGAATTCGGCTTCCCGATCGTCACTCACCCGCGTGATCCGGCCACGGCCTGGGTGATCCCGCTCAACGGCGCCGAGCTGGGACGGTACATGCCCGACGCGAGGGCCGCCGTGTGGCGGACCCACGATCGAGGCGCGACCTGGATCCGGGCCGGCGAGGGCCTGCCGCAAGAGCACGCCTACCTGACCGTCCTGCGCGAGGCGATGGCCCGGGACACGCTCGAGCCGGTCGGGATCGCGTTCGGGACGAGCGGCGGGCAGCTCTGGCACAGCCTCGACGGCGGCGTCCACTGGCGCCAGCTGGCGGCCAACCTGCCGCCGGTCTGGGCGGTCGAGGCCGTCGTCCTCGACGACTGACGCCAGCACCGCCGGCGATGGCCACGGTCCTGCTCCCCCGGTCGCTGGTGGCCCTGTTCGCGGGCCTCGAACGCCGCCAGGAGGTCGAGGGCGCGACGGTCGGCGAGGTGCTCGATGCGCTCGACGCTCTGACCCCGGGGTTGCGTGACCGCCTGGTCGAGGAGGGTCCGCGACTCCGGCGGCACATCAACGTCTTCGTCGACGGCCGTCCGGCCGATCTCGAGACCCCGGTCGCGCCCGAGGAGACAGTCCACGTCATCCCCGCCATCTCGGGCGGCTGACGGCGACCACGGCCACCGGTCACCGGTGAGGGGCGAACGCTCAGGTTCGTGACCCCGGCCGCGAGCGCCGACGGGGCTCGCCCGGCGGACGCCGGCCTGCGCCCCGGGCCTGGCCGAACGCGATGCGCCGCGCGATCTGCGGGCCGCGGCCAGCGGTCGTGCCCACCGCCCCGGTACCGAACCGGGGTCAGGCGGCCGGGCGCTGCAGGACGAGGATGAACTGGTGGCTGATGTTCGGGACGTAGCTCGTCGGGTAGCCGTATGGGCGCAGCCGCGTTCCGGCCTGGTACCAGACGATCTCGCCCTTGGGCACGAACCCGACCGTCTTCGCCCGGCGGGCCAGCTCGGCGTGGGTGAACAGGTACTCACCGCCCTGGTAGGCGTTGCGCACGATCAGGGCCAGATACTTCGTCGGCCGGAGGAGCCGGAAGCAGCGACCCAGGACCTGCTCCATCGCCGCCAGGTACGCCTCGAAGTCGGGCAGGTTGGCCAGGTCGCCCGGGTGGTCCGAGCGCATGTTGTAGTCGGATCGGCGGTTCGCGAAGCGCTTCGCGTAGCCCGCCCCGCCCGCCCCGCTCATCGTCTGGCGGAGGTGGATGTTGTACGGCGGGTCGGTGGCGATGAAGTCGAACGGCGCCGCCTCCGAGGCGCTGATCGGCTGGCCGTCGGCGGCGATCACCGCCCGCCCGGCGAGCCAGTCGTCCATGACCGTGAGGCAGTCCCCGACGATCATCGGCTGGGGCGCCAGGCTCGGGTGCTCGTCGAGCACCTGGCGGTAGATGGCCGCCCACTCGGTGGAGACGTCGATGCCGACGCAGGCGCGGGGTGCGGGACGGGCGATCGATGCCCCGATCAGCGTCCCGCCGACCCCGGCGAACGGGTCGAGGACGCGCCCTGAGCGGGTGGTGAAGAACTCGATCAGGAGGGCCATCAGCTGGGGTGGCTTGTTCGCCCCATGCACCTTGCGCAGCCGGTGGCCGAAGGCGGACGGGTAGCTCGTCTGGAGGACCGACTTGGTGAAGTAGAGCCACTCCTCGCCGGTCAGCTCGTTCAACCGGTTCCGAGGGTGGACGGCACGCCCCTCGGGCAGGTCGTGGCCGGCCGCGGCCAGCTCCTCGCTCAGCCCCTCGGGCAGGGAGAGGACCGGCTCGTCAATCACGCGGACCCATCCTCTCGACCCTCTCGAACTGCGCTCGGGCTCCGGGCGCTCCCGGGGACGGTGCTTCCGGGGACGCGCTCCGGTTGGTGCGCCGCTCCGGTTGGTACGCCGCTCCGGTCCGATTATGCCCGAACCCCGTCCTCCGGCGGCCGGTCGCGATGTGTCTCCGGCGGCCGGTCGCGATGCGCCCTCGGGTGACAGCCGCCCCGCCCGCGCCGTAGAGTGGGGACCGGGATGGGCAGCCGCCGACGTCGGCCGCGCGTCCGCGGGGGCTGTCGTGGTGCTGTCATCGGCGCGGTCCTGGTGGCTGCGTGGCAATCGGTTCCGGCGAGGGTGAGGGTGAGATGGGCGTGACCGTCGAGGATGTCGTGGCTCGGGCGAAGGAGGACGGCGTCCGGCTCGTCCGGTTCCTGTACTGCGACCCATCGGGTGTCATCCGGGGCAAGAACGTCCACGTCGAGCGGCTGGCGGCCCGGATGCGTGGCGGCGTCGGGCTGACCCGCGCCCAGAACGCGATCAACATGCTCGAGCAGTTCGTGCCGATCGCAGGCATGGAGCCGGTGGGCGAAATCCGGATCGTGCCCGACCCCGACACGTACAGCCGCCTCGACTGGGTGCCCCGGACGGCCAGCCTGCTGTGCGACCAGCTGGGCCACGACTGGACCGACTGGGGCGGCTGCCCGCGCAGCTTCCTGAAGCGCGCGATCGCCGCCGCGGCCGGCGAGGGGATCCGGGTCATGGCCGCCTTCGAGAACGAGTTCTACCTGGCCGAGGAGGTCGACGGCACGGTCCGCCCCTACGGCGATGGCCCCGTCTACTCATCGGCCGGGATGGATCGCGTCGCCGACGTCATCGACGACATCGTCTCGGCGCTCGAGGCCCAGGGTCTCGAGGTCGAGCAGGCGATCAACGAGTACGGCCCCGGCCAGCAGGAGATCGCGATTCGCTACGCGGACGCCCTGCGGGCTGCGGACAACCAGCTCAAGTTCCGCGACACGGTCCGGGGCGTCGCCGAGGTCGAGCACGACCTGATCGCCTCGTTCGCGGCCAAGCCGTTCGCCGACGGGGTTGGCTCAGGGGCCCACGTCCACTTCAGCCTCTGGTCGAGCGACGGCGCCGAGAACCTCCTCTATGACCCCGACGCCGGCGAGCGGCTTCTCTCGCCGGTCGGCCGTCACTTCGTCGCCGGCGTCCTCGACCATCTGCCGGCGCTCGTCGCGCTCACCTGCCCGAGCTTCAACTCGTACGAACGGCTCCAGCCCCGGGCGTGGGCCGGATCGACCGTCTCCTGGGGGCTCGACAACCGGGAGTGCTCGGTCCGGGTTGCCTCGCCCTTCCGGGGCCGGGAGATGGAATCGACGAACATCGAGCTCAAGGCCTGCGATCCGACCTGCAACCCGTACCTCGCCCTCGGCGGCCTGATCCTGGCCGGGCTGGACGGGATCCGGCGGGGGATCGAGCCACCCGAGCCGGCTGCCAAGGACCCCTCCTGGATGACGCCCGAGGAGCAGCACCGGTCGGGGGTTCGCCCGCTGCCGTCCTCGCTCCGCGAGGCGCTGGCCAACCTCCAGGCCGACCCGGTCCTCTTTCCTGCTCTCGGCGATCTGCTCGGGCGGGGCCTCGTCGCCGTCCGGACCGCCGAGCTCGAGGCGTTCGAGGCGATGTCGCCCGATGAGGCGCGCCGAGCGCACCTGCGGGTGTTCTGACCGGGGCGCCACGTCCCAACGGACTCGGTCAGGCCTGGCCCGTGCCCGGCTCGTCCGGCACGTCCCAGCCGACCCGGTCCGCGGAACTTGGCCCGCGCCCGGCGGGCCAAGTTCGACCTTGGGCCCATGCCCGTGCCTGATCAGGCCGGGGTGCCGACTCGAGCCCCCGGCCCCACCGCTCGTTGCGCCAGGCTCAACAAATCCGCCGAATCACCGCACCGGGCGGTCGTTGGTTCCGGGAGGTGTCAGGGCCGGCGGACTAATGGAGCCGATCCCCCGCTCGGCGGTCCCGGGGTGAGCGTGCCTCGGGATGACCGGACAGCGTCGGGCGGCGATCCAGCCCGGCTCGTCCGGTCCGCGCGGCCCCCCGGCTCCCGGCCGGGCCCGATTCCGTCGTTTTGTTGAGTAGCACGCAACACCCGCAGATTGCGCGGCCCCCCAGCTCCCGGCCGGGCCCGATTCCGTCGTTTTGTTGAGTAGCACGCAACACCCGCAGATAGCACGGCCCCCCGGCTCCCGGCCGGGCCCGATTCCGTCGTTTTGTTGAGTAGCACGCAACACCCGCAGATCTTGAGTGGCACGCAAGGCCCGGACATCCAGCAGCACCGAACATCCGCAGATTCCGCGAGCCATCGCCCCGAAGCCAAACGCACAGGCCGAGCCTTGCCAACCGGGGAGGGGTTCTCCATCATGGGCGATGACCCACCAGACCCCCGGGCGATGACCCACCGGGCTGCCCCGGCCCATGGCCGGCAGGCGAGACGAGGAGACGCCGATGATCGCGAACATGCGCGTGATCGACCTGACCCAGCCGCTCCACTCCGGAACGGTGATGTGGCCCGGCGCCCCGGCGCCGACGGCCGAGACGATCCTGACCGTGGCCCATGACGGGTTCTACAACCGAAAGATCTCGTTCATGGAGCATTCCGGGACCCACTTCGACGCTCCCTGTCACATGGTCGAGGGCACCCAGAGCGTCGATCAGATCGACGCTGACCGGCTCGTCCGCCCGCTGGCCGTGATCGATATCAGCGACGCCTGCGCCGGCAACCCCGACGCGATCCTCACCCTCGAGCAGGTCCACGCCTTCGAGGCGCGCCACGGCCGGATCCCGGATGGGGGGGCGGTCTTCCTGCGGACCGGCTGGGAGGAGTTCAACACCGACCCGGCCCGCTATGCCGGCGCCCCGGGTCCGCTTCGCTTCCCCGGCTTCGGGCCCGACGCGGCGCGCTTCCTGGTTCAGGAGCGAGGCGCGGTCGGCCTCGGGGTCGACACCCTGGGCATCGATCCGGGCGTCGCGACCGACTTCGTCGTCCACCGCCAGATCAGCCACCCGCGGGGGGTCTGGCACCTCGAAGGTCTGATGAACCTCAGCCAGCTCCCGCCGCTCGGGGCGTGGGTCGTCGTCGGCGTCCTCAAGCTCGTCGACGGCTCAGGCAGCCCGGCCCGCGTCCTCGCCCTCGTCCCGTAGCAACGCCGGTTCGATCCGCCACCACGTTCGGTCTGCCCGGCCCGCCCACTGCCGGCGCCACGTTCGACCGGGCCGAGCGGCTCGATGCCCGAAGGAGGCCGATGTCGTCCGAGATCACCCGCCTCGCCGTCGCGGACGGCCCGCACCCGGCGGTCAACGAGCTGCTCGCCGGCGCGACCCTCGTTGATCATCACACCCACAGCATCGCCCGGGGGACGCTGACCCAACCGGCGTTCCGGCTGATGATCAGCGAGTCGGACCGCCAGGCGGCGGCCGACGCGGCTGGGCCGGACACCCAGGTCATGTTCGCCGCCCGGCGCTGGTGCGCCCCGCTCCTGGGTCTGCCCGCCCACGTGCCGGCCGAGACGTACCTCGAGCACCGGATCGGCCTGGCCAATGAGGAGGTCGCCGCGCGGCTGCTCCCCCCCGCCGGCTTCGAGCGGCTGCTGATCGACACGGGTTACCGGGCCGAGGAGCTGCTCGACCTGGGCCAGCTCGGACGGCTCGCCGGCGCCTCGATCGACACGATCGTCCGGCTCGAGGGTCTGGCCGAGCGGGTGGCCCGCTCGGGCGTCGAGGCGGCGGGCTTCGCGAACGCCTTCCGCACCGCCCTCGAGCACGAGGCGGCGACGGCGGTCGGGCTGAAGTCGATCATCGCCTACCGGGTCGGGCTCGATTTCGATCCCGCCCGACCCTCGGCCGGCGAGGTCGTCGACCATGCCGGCGCCTGGCTGCGGGCGATCGAGTCGGGCGCCGGCACGCGCCTCGTCGACCCGGTCCTGCTCCGCTTCGTGCTCTGGGAGGGCGCCTCGACCGGCAAGCCGCTCCAGATCCACACCGGCTACGGGGACCCGGATCTCGACCTGCATCGGTGCGACCCGCTCCTCCTGTCGGACTTCCTGCGGGCGACCGAGCGGACCTGCCCGGTCCTCCTCCTCCACACCTACCCGTTCCAGCGCCAGGCCGGCTATCTGGCCCAGATGTACCCGCACGTCTTCATCGACGTCGGGCTGGCGATCAATTACACCGGTGCCCAGAGCTCGCAGCTGATCGCCGAGTCGCTCGAGCTGGCGCCGTTCACGAAGGTCCTCTTCTCCTCCGACGCCTGGGGCATCCCCGAGCTCCACCTCCTGGGGAGCTGGCTCTTCCGGCGCGGGATGGCCCGTGTCCTCGGTGCCTGGGTGGCCCGGGATGACTGGTCCCTGGCCGACGCGGAACGGGTGATCCGGCTCGTCTGCGCCGAGAACGCCCGTCGCGTCTACGGCCTCCCGGAGCCGGCCTGACCCGGCCGGATCCGGACCCTCGGCCGGCGCGCCCCCCCGTCGCGCCTCACCGCCGCGCTGCCGCCGCGCCCCGCCGCCCGGCGCGCCCCGGCCGCCGCGCCCGGAGCGGGTGTCGGACACCCGGCCGGTGCGTTACTCTCTGCGCGCAAAGGGGGACGCGGCGCGCGGTGGGGGGCGCGCAGGACAGGCAGGAGGTGCCCATGTTGAGGAAAGTGGCAACGGTTGCCCTCGTCGCGGGTCTGGC
>JAKAHU010000092.1 GCA_021825385.1 Chloroflexota bacterium
GACGTGGTCCTCGACGGCGGCGGGTCGGATCGACAGGCGGAACGAGGAACCAGTCTACCGAGTTGGCCGGTCCGGCGAGCCGCCGGTCGAGGCCGGGCCGCCCGACCGGCCAACGTCCGGCGTCCCCACCGGCCAACGTCCGGCGTCCCCACCGGCCCTGACCGGCCTCCCCGGCCGGGGATCAGTGCCCGGACGCCTCGCGCACGTGACCGGCCACGACCTCGCCCAGGACCGGCAGGGGGACCGCCCCGTGACGCAGGACCGCGTCGTGGAAGGCGCGGATCTCGAACCGCCCGTCGAGCGCCGCTTCGGCCTCGGCGCGGAGTCGCCGGAACTCGAGCTGGCCGGTCTTGTAGGCGAGTGCCTGGCCGGGCCAGACGATGTACCGATCGACCTCGTTGACGATGTTGTTCTCGGCCAGCGCGGAGTGGGCGAGCATGAACTCGATCGCCTCGCGCCGCGACCAGCCGAGCGCGTGCATCCCCGTGTCCACGACCAGCCGGCAGGCCCGCCAGGCATCCATCGAGAGCATCCCGATCCGGTCGAGGTCGCCACTGTAGAGGCCCATCTCGTCGGCCAGCCGCTCGGTGTACAGGCCCCAGCCCTCCCAGAACGCGGTGACGCCGAGATGCCGGCGGAAGTCCGGCAGGCCGTTCACCTCCTGGGCGATCGCGATCTGGAGGTGGTGGCCCGGGATCGACTCGTGATAGGCGAGGACCTCGGCCTCGTAGCGTGGCCGGGTCCATGGCTCGGCGGTGTTGATGAAGAATTGACCCGGGCGCGAACCGTCTGGTGCGGGCTGGCGATAGTAGGCAAGCGTGGAGTGCTTCTCCTCGTGCTCGCCCATGGCCACGACGACGCAATCGGCGCGGGGCAGGACCCCGAACCAGGCCGGCAGGGCGGCCTTCGCCCGGGCGAGCGCGATGGCCGCGGTCCCTGACACCTCGGCCCGGGTCGAGAAATAGAGCGATCGGTCGGAGCGCAGGCGTCGGAGCGTCTCGGCGAGGGTGCTCGTCCCGAGGGCGCGCCGGCCGAGCGCCTCCATCTCGGCGTTGATCCGTTCGACCTCGCGCAGGCCGATCCGGTGGAGCTCCTCGGGGGCCAGGTCGAGCGAGGTGTGGACCCGGACCAGCCGGCGATAGGCCTCGACCCCGCCGGGCAGGTGCATCAGGCCCGGTTGCTCCGAGGGACGCGCCCGGGGCAGGACGACCTCTCTGAGGAAGCGCCCGTAGCGCTCGAACGCCGGCCGGATGACCCCGGCCACGACCTCCCGGAGCGCGTCTTCGAAGCGGGCGGCCTCGGCACCCGGCCAACTCGACCGGACGGCGGCCAGAGGGTGCATGAACGCCCAGTCCTGGTCCGGCCGGTCGGCCAGATCGTCCAGCTCGGCGATCACCCGCTCGACCGGGTCACGGACCGCCACCAGGCCGGCCGCCAGGCCCGCCTCCAGGTTCACCATGTGCGTCTCGACGTAGCCGCTGATCGCGCTCCAGCGCTCGAGCAGCGCCTGTCCCTCGTCGGGCGTGGTGACCGGCTGGTAGGCCTCGATGTTCAGGAGCTGGACGGGGACCCCCTCGAGCGGGTCGACGGTCCACAGCTCGAGCTCGCAGTCGAGGAGGTCGAGGTCGCTCCGGAGCTGGGCCAGGAGTGCGGCGTGGGTGATCCGGGCCGCCTCGGTGAGACCGGCGGGATCGATCGCGCCGACCTCGCTCTCGAGGCGCTCGAGGCGGGCCCGGGTCGCCGCCCGCGCCGCCGGCGAGAGGTCGTCGAGCAGGTGGTCGAACCGCCGTTCGCCAAACGCGGTCGCCTCGATCGGGTGGTCGCGGACGCGGCCCTCCCAGTAGGCGCGGGCGAGCTCCTCGAGGTCGGCGGCGATCGTCGTGGTCACGGGCGTGCATCCCCCTCTGCCGGCGCAGCCCGTGCCCTCGCTGCTGTGGCCGTGGTCGTTGATCTGGTTGTGGCGGTCGACCTGACGACGGCGGCCGTCGCCAGACTGGGCGTGATCCTACCGCGATCCCGGGTCGATCGCACGTTGACCCTCGGCCGAGGCCGGGGCGCCGGCCAACCCCGGCCGCGGGCGCTGACCACCCGCCCGCTCACCGGATGCAGCGCCCGGTGCCGACCGGGCTGGTCCGGCCGAACCCCGGCGCGATCCGGTTGGCGACGTCAACCGGGTTGAGGGCGTAGCCCACCGAGGGATCGCTCCGGGCCTCGGCGAAGACGACGCCGCCGACGGTGCCGTCGGCCAGGACGACCGGTCCGCCACTGTCCCCGCGCTCGATCACGGCGCGCAATTCGAGGATGTTCCGGGTCACCGTCGCCGTCCCGTACAGGTCGCGGCCGGTGGCCCGATAGGCGCCCGAGATGGCGGCCGGGATGATCGCCAGGGGTCCGCCCCGGGGATGGCCCAGGGCGGCCGCCTCGGTACCGCGGGTCGGGGCCACGGACGCGAAACGAAGCGGCGTGGCCCGCACCGCCGGCGCGTAGAGGAGCGCGACGTCGAGCTCCGGATCGAACAGGACGACCCGCGCCGCCGCCCGCTGGTTACCGATCGTGACCTCGGTCCGGGCGGCGCCGGCGACGACGTGGGCGTTCGTCACGAGGTAGTTCGGGCCAACCACGAAGCCGGTCCCGGTCAGCTCGTAGCCGCATGCCTGACTCGAGATCTCGGCCGTGCTCGCGATCGCGGCGGCCGCGATCCGGCGGGCCCGGGGCACGTCGGGGGTCGTGACCGGTGGGGCCGGGAACGGCTCGAGCCCGATGAACACCTGAGGCAGACCCGATGCGTCGATCAGGCCGCCGACATCGGCCGCGATCTCCGGCAACGGCGGCAGGGCGGCGCTGATCACCCGGACCGCGGTCGAGCGCTGGGCCTGGGTCGCGAGCGTGGGAAACGGTCCGATCGCCAGCAGGCCGCCCACCAGCCAGATGATCAGGATCCCCTGGGCCAGCCCGACGAGACCGCCGGCGACCCGGTCGAGCAGGCCCAGAAGGCCGCTCCCGAGCGCCCTGCCGACCCTCCGTCCGAGGGTCGAGCCGAGCGCCTCGCCGACCCCGACCAGAAGCAGCAGGCCGCCCAGGACGGCGAGCGCGCGGACCGGCCCGTCGAGGGTCGCGACCTGGTCGCGCACGAGCGGGGCGACCGAGATCGCGACCAGCCCGCCCCCGAGCGCCCCGGCCAGGCCGCCCAGCTGGGGCAGCGCACCGGAGCGAATCCCGGCCACCAGGCCGGTGACGAGGAGGGCGATCGCCGCCAGGTCGACGAGGTTCATGCGCGGTCGGACCGCCGCGCCGGCTCAGCCCGCCGAGGCGAGCGTGTCGACGCGGGGCGGATGCGTCGCCTCGTACGCCTCGATCGCCGGCAGCTTCGAGAGCAGGTAGCCGATCTCGTCGGTGCCCGCGAGGAGCATCGTCCGGGCGAACGGGTCGATCTCGAACTCGATCGTCGACCCGTCGGGCAGGAGGACACCCTGCTCGGCCAGGTCGACGGTCAGGACGGCGTCCGGGTCGGCAGCGAGGAGCTCGAACAGGCGCCGGTGGGTCGCGCCGTCGACCACGATCGGCAGCAATCCGTTCTTGAGCGAGTTGGTGCGGAAGATGTCGGCGAAGCTGGTCGAGATGATCGCCCGGATGCCCCACGCCGTGAGGGCCCACGGCGCGTGCTCGCGCGACGATCCGGCGCCGAAGTTGTCGCCGGCGAGGAGGATCGCCCGGCCGGCCATGGCGGGCCGGTCGAGGACGAACGGCGGCTCGCGCAGGGCGCCATCCTCGGTGAACCGCCAGTCGTGGAAGAGCGCCTCGGCCAGACCGGCCTTGTCGGTCATCTTCAGGAACCGGGCCGGCACGATCTGATCCGTGTCGACGTTCTCGGCGGGGAGCGGGACGACCCTGCTGACGATCGTCGTGAACGGCTCGGCCACCGGACTAACGCCCTCCCACAGTGGCCGGCTCGGCGATCCCGGGCAGTGTTCGCGGGTCGCTGATCGTGCCGCTCAGGGCGCTGGCAGCCGCGGTCAACGGCGAGGCGAGGAAGGTCCGGCCGCCCTTGCCCTGGCGACCCTCGAAGTTCCGGTTCGAGGTGCTGATCGCGTACTGGCCGGGGCTGAGCTGATCGCCGTTCATGGCGATGCACATCGAGCAGCCGGCTTCGCGCCACTCGGCGCCGGCGGCGCGGAAGACGTCGGCCAGGCCCTCGGTCTCGGCCTGACGCTTCACCTCCTGCGAGCCGGGCACGACCATCACCCGGACTCCCTCCGCGACCCGCCGGCCACGGAGGACCGAGGCCGCCAGGCGGAGGTCGCTGATCCGGCTGTTCGTGCAGCTGCCGATGAACACGACGTCGACCTTCTGGCCGAGGAGCGCCTGACCGGGCCGGAGGTCCATGTACTCGAGGGCGTGCTCGAGCGCCCGCCGCTGGCCCGGGTCCGCCAGCTCCTCGGGGCTCGGGATCCGGCCGCTGATCCCGATCCCCATGCCGGGGTTCGTGCCGTAGGTGATCATCGGCTCGAGGGCCGTCGCGTCGATCGTGATCGTCCGATCGTACGTCGCGCCGGGGTCGCTCGGCAGCTGCCGCCAGCGCGCGACGGCCTCGTCCCAGGCTGCCCCGTGGGGGGCGTGGCGCCGGCCGTGGACATACTCGAAGGTCGTCTCGTCCGGGGCGATCAGGCCGGCCCGCGCGCCACCCTCGATCGACATGTTGCAGATCGTCATCCGCTGCTCCATCGAGAGCCCGCGGATCGCCTCGCCGGTGTACTCGAAGACGTGGCCGGTCCCGCCCCCGATCCCGATCCGAGCGATCAGGGCGAGGATGATGTCCTTGGCCCCGACGCCCGGCGCGAGGCGACCGTCGACCCGAACCTCGTACGTCTTCGGTCGGCGCTGGAGCAGGCACTGGGTGGCCAGGACCATCTCGACCTCGCTCGTCCCGATCCCAAAGGCGAGCGCCCCGAACGCGCCGTGGGTGGCCGTGTGCGAGTCGCCGCAGACGATCGTCATCCCCGGCTGGGTGAGCCCGAGCTCCGGGCCGATGACATGGACGATCCCCTGGTGCGGCGAACCGAGTCCGTGGAGCGGGATCCCGAACTCGCGGCAGTTGTCGGTCAGCTGCTGGACCTGGGCCGCCGCCATCTGGTCGAGGATCGGGAGGGAGCGATCGCTGGTCGGGATCGAGTGGTCGGCCGTGGCCACCGTCTGGCCGGGCCTCCGGACGCTCAGGCCGCGCCGGCGCAGGCCGGTGAACGCCTGGGGGCTGGTCACCTCGTGGACGAGGTGGAGGTCGATCGCCAGGACGGACGGGGCGCCCGGCTCCTCGGCGACGACGTGCTCGTCCCAGATCTTCTCGACGATCGTGCGGGGGCGGCTCTCTGGCACGGTGGTGGTCTCTCGGTTCGATTTGTCGGCGTGGTCATGGGCCGCACCGTCGGCCGACGCTCGGCTGGCGTTGGGCGGCCACCCGGGTCGCCGAACCGAGAGGGTACCAGAGGACCGGCCGCGGGGCCGGATTCGGGCCAGACAGCACTTGAGTCCGGCGTCCTCTGGCGCTGGACTGGGGCCGTCCCGATCACGTCGCGGCCGGCCCGGAGGGGCCGCCGCCCACGCTGGCGCGGCCGCGCCCTCGGGCCCCCGCAGCCTGGATGCTCGGTGAGGACGATGTTCGAATCGCTTGGCCGGCTGGTGATCCGCCGGCGCCTCCTGGTGGTGGCGGTCTGGCTCGCCGCGGCCGCGCTCGCCCTGGCGCTCGCCCCGTCGCTGTCCGACGTCGGGGCGGCCGATGAGACGAGCTTCCTGCCCGCCGATGCCCCCTCGGTGGTCGCCCGCGCCGCACTCGCCCGGACGTTTCCCAACGAGTCGGCCGCGGCGAGCGCGACGATCGTCGTCTCGCGTCCCGGCGGCCTGACCGACTCCGACCGGGCCTGGCTCGGCGAGGTCGCCGGCTGGCTCGTCTCGCCCACCGCTCCGGAGGCGATCGGGCGGGTCGTGGCCGGCGTCGAGGGCGCGGAGCTCCAGCCCGAGCTCGCTCCGCTCTTCCGGAGCACGGACGGTCAGGTCGAGCTGCTCCAGGTCCGGTTGACGGTCGCCGGCTTCCAGGCCAGCGCGAACGAGGCCGTCGATGCGATCCGGGCCCACCTCGACGCCACCCGCCCGGCCGGCCTCGAGACCCACGTCAGCGGGACCGCCGGCGTCGGGCGCGACTACCTGGCCGCGATCGTCGAGGGAACCGACCGCACCACGGTCGTGACGATCGTCCTCGTCGTCGCGATCCTGCTCCTGATCTACCGGGCCCCGATCGCCGCCCTGATCCCGCTCCTGACGATCGGGGCCGCCTTCGTCACCTCGCGCGGACTGCTCGGTCTCCTTGCCGGTGCCGGCTGGCGGCTGCCCTCGCTCCTCGAGTCGTACCTCGTCGTCCTCGTCTTCGGCGTCGGAACCGATTACACGATCTTCCTGATCTCGCGCTTCCGGGAGGAGCTCGGGCAGAACGAGCCGGAACGGGCCGGGGTCAGGGCCCTCGGACGGATCGGGGCGGTGATCACCGCCAGCGCCGCGACCGTCGTGGTCGGGCTCGGGTCGATGGCGGTCGGACGATTCGGGCTGATCAACACGATCGGCCCGGGCCTCGCCCTCTCGATCGTCGTCACTTTGCTCGCCAGCCTGACCCTCACCCCGGCCCTCCTGGCCATCGCCGGTCGCCGGCTCTCCTGGCCGTTCCGGCCGACCGTCCCCGCCCCGGCCGAGCCCGGGGCGCAACCCGAGACGGGCGCCTGGGCCACCCTGGCCCGTTGGATCACGACCAGGCCCGGGCTCGTCGCGGCGGTCGTCCTGATCGTCCTCGCCCTCCCTCTGGCCGGCCTGACGGGGCTGCGCACGAGCTTCGACGTCCTGGACGAGCTCCCCCCGACCGCCGACGCACGGGTCGGCTTCGACGTCGTCGCAGCCCACTTCGACCGCGGCCAGTTGCTGCCCGTCACGGTCCTCGTCGAGACGCCCGGGACCGACCTGGCCAGCCCGGCCGGCCTGGCCCTGCTCAGCCGGGCGACCGCCCAGATCCGGGCGCTCGACGGCGTCCGGAGCGTCCGCAGCCTCGTCGATCCGGACGCCTCCGGGGCACCGCCAACCGCGGTCCCGTCCCCGGACCGCCTGGCCGCGATCGTGCGCACCTATCTGTCGACCAGTCGCGACGCCTCACGGCTCTACGTCGTGACCGCCGACGACCCGTACGCGGCGGGCGCGTTTGCCACCGTGCGCCGGATCCGCGAGGCGCTGGCCGGGCTGCAGCCGCCCGCCGGAGCCGCCCTGAACGTCCATGTCGGCGGCCCGAGTGCGGAGTTCGCCGACGTCGAGACGACGATCAATGCCGACTTCCAGCGGGTGGGGCTGATCACGATCCTGGGCATCCTCGTCGTCCTGGCCGTTCTCCTGCGCAGCCTCGTCGCGCCGGTCTACCTGGTCCTGTCGGTGATCCTGTCGTACGGGACGACGCTCGGGCTCACCGCGCTCCTGCTCGAGCGTCTCCTCGGCCAGCCGGGGCTGAACTACTTCATCCCGCTGATCGTGTTCGTCCTGCTCGTCGCCCTCGGTTCGGACTACAACATCTTCCTGATGAGCCGTGTCCGCGAGGAGAGTGCGGGCCGCGAGCTGCGGGCCGGGATCCGGGTCGCGGCCGCCCGAACGGGAACGGTGATCACCTCGGCCGGGATCATCCTGGCCGGCACGTTCGCCGCCCTGACCACCGGCCAGTTCCAGGTCCTGTTCCAGGTCGGGGCCGCGGTCGCGATCGGAGTCCTGATCGACACGTTCCTCGTCCGCAGCCTGCTGATCCCGTCGCTCACGGCGCTCCTGGGCGAGGCGACCTGGTGGCCGGTGGGGCGGCCGGACGGCGGCCTGGAGGTGAGCGCTCGAGGCGAGCCGCCACGCCGTTGACGAATGCTGCTAGACTGCCCGGACAGCACAGCACGTTCGGCTGTGTGAATGGACGGACGAGGAGAGCAGTGGGCCTCTTGAGCGGGCGGGATCGACGTCGCGTCGCCGTCGTGTTGACGGCGGACGGCCGCGCCATGCCCCTGCCCATCGGGCAGTCCGGCCTTCTCGACGTATCGCTCCTCGGCATTCTTCGCTCGCTTGGGCTCGGCCTTCTCGGCCTTCTTGGCCTGATTACCGGCTCCCGGCGGGAGAACGGAGGAACGCGGAGGAACGGGCAAGCGTAAGCACCCACCACCGAAGACCAACGGGACCCTCGCCGGAGACGGCGGGGGTTTTTTGATGGTCGAGGAGCCCGGGCGAACGGCGCCGGGTGGGCGGGAATGATCGATCGGGTGGCCGGCATCGATCGGGCGGCCGGCGAGGACAGGCGAAAGGGGCAGACGCGATGACGACGACGACGGGGGACGAGAGGACGGCCGGTCCGGCCGCCGGCGCGGCGAAACGGCCGCCCGGTGCGACCCCGTCAGCCACGGGCGCCGCGGCCGCCCCGGCGCGGCGCTCCCACGTCCCGGCGGAGGGGACCCCGACCGCGGCCGCGGTCGAGCAGGCACAGAAGGAGATGCTCCACGAGGCGCGGGTCCGGCACCGGACCCGGATCGGCGCTGACGTCGTCTGCGAGGCCCTGATCCGCCAGGGGGTCGACGTCTTCTTCTCCTATCCCGGCGGCGTCATCCTGCCCCTCTACGACGTCCTGGGCGACTACCCCGAGCTCCGCCACATCCTCGTCCGCCACGAGCAGGGCGGCGCCCACGCCGCCGACGGGTACGCTCGGGTCACGGGCAAGGTCGGCGTGTGCATGGGGACCTCGGGCCCCGGCGCGACGAACCTCGTCACCGGCATCGGCACCGCGCTCCTCGACTCGATCCCGATCGTCGCGATCACCGGCAACGTGCCCTCGGCCCTGATCGGCAAGGATGCCTTCCAGGAGATCGACATCAACGGCATCACCCTGCCGATGACGAAGCACAACTACCTGGTGCGCAACGCCGACGACCTGCCCCGGGTGATCGCCGAGGCGTTCTACATCGCCCGCACCGGGCGTCCCGGCCCGGTTCACATCGACATCACCAAGGATGCCCTCCAGCAGGAGACGCGGGCCGAGCACCCGACCGAGGACGAGGTGATCGCTGGCCTGCCGGGCTTCCGGCCCACGTTCGATGGCCACCCGCGCCAGCTCAAGCTCGCCGCCCGGGAGATCGCCCGGGCCAAGCGCCCGATGATCCTGGCCGGTCACGGTGTCCTCCACGCCCGAGCCTGGGATGAGCTCCGGGCGTTCGCCGAGAAGACGCAGATCCCGGTCGCCCACACGCTCCTCGGCATCGGGGCGATCGACGAGACCCACCCGCTCAGCTACGGCTACATGGGGATGCACGGCTGGAAGCACGTCAATCGGGCGATCCAGTCGGCCGACCTCCTGTTCGCGATCGGGATGCGCTTCGACGACCGGGTGACCGGCAACGTCCGGACCTACGCCCCGTACGCCCGGATCGTCCACGTCGACATCGACCCGGCCGAGATCGGCAAGAACGTGGCCGTCGAGGTCCCGATCGTCGGCGACGCGAAGCGGGTCCTCCAGGCGCTGCTGCCGATCGTCGAGCCGGTCGACCCGGCCGAGCGGGCCGAGTACTTCGCGCAGCTCGCCGAGTGGCGGCGCGAATCGGAGGGCTCGAGCTGGCACGGTTCGGGCGCCTGGCGGGACGGCCTCCTCTCGGCCGACTACGTCGTCCAGCGGATCGGAGAGCTGACCAACCACGAGGCGACCTACGTCGCCGACGTGGGCCAGAACCAGATGTGGCTGGCGCGCTACACCGGCTTCCGCCACCCGAACAGCCACATCAGCTCCGGCGGCCTGGGGACGATGGGCTTCTCGGTCCCGGCCGCGATGGGTGCCGCCCTCGGCCGCCCGGACCGCGAGACCTGGGCGATCACCGGCGACGGCGGCTTCCAGATGACGTTCCAGGAGCTGATGACCCTCGTCCAGGATCACATCCCGGTCAGGATCGCGCTCTTCGACAACAAGAAGCTGGGCATGATCCGCCAGTGGCAGGAGATCGTGTATGCCGGCAACTACCACTCCTCGCACCTGCTCGGGCCGGACTTCGCCAAGCTCGCCGAGGCATTCGGGATCCCGGCCTGGAAGGCCTCCCGGCCGGACCAGGTCGACGAGGCGATCCGGGCCGCCCAGGCGGTCGACGGCCCGGCCCTGATCTGGTTCGAGATCGCCGAGGAACAGAACGTCTTCCCGATGATGCCGGCCGGCAAGGGGCTCTCGGACCTGATCGAGACCTGGGGCGGGGCCGACGAATGAGCGCCGACCCTTCAACCAACGGCCAGGTTCCGGGGCCGGCGCCCGAGCCGGCCCCGGCCCATGCCGCGCCACCACCCCGGGCGATCCCGGGCAGCGGTCAGGTTCATCGCCACGTCCTGGTGGCGATCGTGCTCAACAAGCCCGGCGTCCTCAACCGGGTGGCCAGCCTGATGCGGGCCCGCAACTTCAACATCGAGTCGCTCGCGGTCAGCCACACCGACCAGCCCGACGTCAGCCGGATGACGATCACGCTCTACGGCGATGACGTCGCGGTCGAACAGGCGACCAAGCAGCTCTACCGGCTGATCGACGTCCTGAAAGTCCAGGATGTCACGGCCGAGCCGACCGTCGAGCACGAGCTGGCCCTGATCAAGGTCCGGGCCGGCGAGCGCCGGCGCGGCGAGGTGATCAAGCTGGTCGAGATGTACCGGGGCCGGATCGTCGACGTGGCGGCCGACTCGGTGATCGTCGAGGCGGTCGGGACCGAGGCCGAGGTGGATGCGCTGATCGCGCTCCTGCGCAGCTTCGGGATCAAGGAACTCGTTCGTACCGGATCCGTCGTGATGTCGCGCGGCTCCGGATCCATCCAGGAGGCGATCAGGCGATGACGGCACGGATGTACTACGACCACGACGCGGACCCGGCGGCCCTGGCCGGCCAGACCGTGGCGATCATCGGCTACGGCAGCCAGGGCCACGCCCATGCCCTGAACCTGCACGAGTCGGGAGTCCGGGTGATCGTCGGCCTCGCGCCGGGCTCGAAGAGCCGGCCGCTGGCCGCCGAGGCCGGCCTCCCGGTGGCCGACGTGGCCGATGCCGTCCGGGCGGCCGAGGTGATCATGATCCTCGTCCCGGACACCGCCCAGAAGGCGGTCTACGACGCCGAGATCGGCCCGCACCTGCGGCCGGGCCAGCTCCTGATGTTCGCCCACGGGTTCAACATCCGCTTCGGGCGAATCGACCCGCCGGCGACGATCGACGTCGGGATGGTCGCCCCCAAGGGCCCCGGCCATCTCGTGCGCAGCGTCTACCAGGCCGGCGGCGGCGTGCCGGCCTTGTTTGCCGTCCACAACGACGCCAGCGGGACCGGCCGGGCGCGCGTCCTGGCCTACGCCCGGGCGCTCGGTTGCACCCGGGCCGGGGTGCTCGAGACGACGTTCGCCGAGGAGACCGAGACCGACCTGTTCGGTGAGCAGTCGGTCCTCTGCGGCGGCACCGCGGCGCTCGTGAAGATGGCCTTCGAGACCCTCGTCGAGGCCGGCTACCAGCCCGAGCTGGCCTACTTCGAGACGCTCCACGAGCTGAAGCTGATCGTCGACCTGATGTACCGCGGCGGCCTGAACTTCATGCGCTTCAGCGTCTCCGACACGGCCGAGTACGGCGACTACGTGTCCGGGCCACGGATCATCGACGACCACGTCCGGGCCACGATGCGCCAGGTCCTGCGCGAGATCCAGGACGGCTCGTTCGCCCAGCGCTGGATCGAGGAGAACGAGACCGGCCGGGCCGAGTTCGAGCGCCTGCGGGCCCGCGACCGCGACCACCAGATCGAGCGGGTCGGGGCCGCCCTGCGGGCCCAGATGGCGTTCCTCGACCCGGTCGTCGTGACCGCCGGCCAGGCCCAGGCCGCGGCCAGCGGCGCGGCCCGGGGCGCCCGCCCGGCGACGGGGGGAGCGGAGCGATGAGTGCCGTACCCCGCCCGGCCGGCCCCGGCGTCGCGCCGGGTACGGTCCGGATCTTCGACACCACCCTGCGCGACGGCGAGCAGGCGCCCGGCGCCGGCCTGACCGCGGCCGAGAAGCTCGAGGTCGCCCGCCAGCTCGTCCGGCTCCGGGTCGACGTCATCGAGGCCGGCTTCCCGGCCGCCTCGCCCGGCGACTTCGAGGCGGTCCGCCGGATCGCCCAGGAGACGAAGGGGGTCGCCGTGGCCGCCCTCGCCCGCTGCCGGGACGGCGATCCGCAGCGGGCGGTCGAGGCGATCCGGGTCGCCGAGCGTCCGCATCTGCACGTGTTCATCGCCACCAGTGACATCCACCTCAAGCACAAGCTCCGGATGGACCGCCGGCAGGCGCTCGCCGAGGCGGTCCGCTGGGTGCGCTATGGGCGCCAGGTCCTGGGCCGCGACGCCGAGATCGAGTTCTCCGCCGAGGACGCCAGCCGGACCGATCCGGACTACCTGCTCGAGGTCTACGAGGCGGTCGTCGAGGCCGGGGCCTCGACGGTCAACATCCCGGACACGGTGGGCTACGCGATCCCGGCCGAGTTCGGGGCGCTCGTCGGCCGGGTGGTCGGGCTGGTCGGGCGCGACGCCACGGTCAGCGTCCATTGCCACAACGACCTCGGCCTGGCGACCGCGAACACGCTGGCCGCCGTCCAGGCCGGGGCGCGCCAGGTCGAGGTGACGATCAACGGTCTCGGCGAACGGGCCGGCAACGCCTCGCTCGAAGAGGTGGTCATGGCCCTGCGCACCCGGCCGACCCAGTTCCCCGACCTCGCCAGCCGGGTCCAGACCGAGCAGATCACCCCGGCCAGCCGGCTCGTCAGCTACCTGACCGGGTTCGCGATCCAGCCCAACAAGGCGATCGTGGGCGGCAACGCCTTCGCCCACGAGTCGGGGATCCACCAGGATGGGGTGATCAAGAACCCCCTGACCTACGAGATCATGACCCCCCAGTCGGTCGGCCTGGCGGGCAGCCAGCTGACGATCGGCAAGCTCTCCGGCCGGCGGGGGCTGCAGGCGAAGCTGCGCGAGCTCGGCCACGAGGTGGAGGGCGAGCGACTCGACGCGATCTACCGGGCCGCGATCGCCCTGGCCGACGCGAAGAAGGAGGTGACCGACGCCGACCTGCTCGCCCTCGTCGAGCAGCAGGCGGCCGAGGTCCCGGCCGCGGTCGTGCTCGACGGCTGGAGCGTGACCAGCTCGGCCGGCGGCCACGCCACGGGCACCGTCTCGCTGGCCGTCTCGGGCGAGGCGCGCTCGGCCGAGGCGACCGGCAACGGCCCGGTCGATGCCCTGTACGGGGCGGTCGACGAGGCGATCGAGCCGGTCTTTGGCTGGCACCCGGTCCTGACCGAGTACGAGATCAAGGCGGTTAGAT
>JAKAHU010000093.1 GCA_021825385.1 Chloroflexota bacterium
ATGGCGGCGATCTCGTCGAGCTCGTTCGAAGCACGAGGATGCTGTGTCGACGGATTCGGGACGTCCATTGAGTAGTCGGATCGGCCCTGAGCCCCGAGAACTACTCGAGGCTGCGGACGACCTGCTGGCCAGACCGCTCGATGCGATGGCTGGCAGGTGGCCCCGCGCCGTCGCTTTGCTAACCCGGCAAGCGATCGAGGGTGCGCTATTCGATCTCTGGCGAGGCGTAAGCCCAGGCGTCGAGGCCGCTCCAATGCGGGCCCAGCTGCTTGTGTTGCGGCAGACAGTCGCCCCCGCGCTAGCGGCCAGGGCGGATCATGCCTGGGCAGCGTTGAGCCGAGCTTGCCATCAACACCCATACGAACTCGTGCCCACTGCAACCGAACTCGGCGCCTGGGTGGAGACGGCCGACGAGCTGGACCGTGCGATCCGCAAGCGTCTGGCGGATAGAGAGTCGGCAGTCGCTGGCCGGCGCAGGTTGCCGGAAGTCATCTGAGGTCGCGTTATGCATCACCCCACGCATGTGCCAGGTCACCGTCGGGAAGCGATGGTGGGGTGAACTTTCAGGAGGTGGGCCATCTGCCACCTTCATGCAATCCCTAGGGCGGTGGGCCGCACTCGGAGGGTAGGCGCTACCAGCCCTTGCGGAGGAGCTCGAGCTGAGGCTCGGTTTCGAGGACACGGCTACAGGACTCAAAGTCAACCGGCTCGACGCGGTCATAGCGCATCTCGAATGGGTGAGCGGCTGGGACCGAGTCGATGATCTGCGTGGCGCGCTCCTCATCGTTAAGGGCAATCTGAACCCAGACGTCCTCAAGCGTGTCCGGTAGTTGTCCGAACAAGTCGCGGATCGTGCGCAGACGATCGGAAAGCAGCTGATGAACGCGGTCCTCAACCGAGCCTCGGTAGCGCATGTTGTAGATCAGCACCTCGGGCCGGGACTGTCCGATGCGCTGAATGCGTCCTTTACGTTGCTCCAGACGGGTAGGGTTCCACGGCAGGTCAAGGTTGATGAGGCTGCCGAGCCGCTGGAGGTTCAGGCCCTCTGACGCAGCGTCGGTGCCCAACACCAGACGAATCTGGCCCTTGACGATCTCGTCGCGAACCAGCTCACGGTTCAGACGCGAGAACTGACCGTTCTCATACACGCCCGAGCTCCCAGCACCGGCATACACGCCGATTCGCTCATCGGGAATGCGGGCCGATAGCTGCCGCCCGAGCCAGAGCACCGAGTCGAGATACTGGCTGAAGACGATGCATCCGTAGTCAAGCCAAGGACCCGTATCTTCCTGGCCGAATCGCAGGATGCGCTCGACCTCATTGGCCTTCGGATCCTCGTCCCGACTACTTTCCAGCATCGCCAGAAACCGTTCGAGTTCCGCTCGCTCGGTGGCGCGCAGGGGATAGAGACTTGATGTCGCGCCACGTTGCTCCTCGATCCCTTCGTCGTCCTCATCGAGTCCGGCGGCTGTTGGACCTAGGAACTTGCGGCCGGTCAGTTGGCCGGCGCGGATCGTGCTCCCGACACGCCGCAACAAGACGGTCTTGAGGAATCCGGAGCTGAATCCAGGGCGTGTCCCGACCTCACGACAGAACGCCTCGGCGGCGGCATACGCGTCCTGGAGGAATACCGGCAACACGATGGCCTGGTCAGCCCGCTCGCCGAAGAGTCGGACCTCGATCGGTGGCAGGTAGGGCTCGTTGGTCTGCGGGTCGATCGCGGTCTCGAGGAAGTCGCGTGACCGGCGGACGATTCGGCGGATGTAGGGGTGATGGTCCTGGAAGAAGGTGCGAGCCTCCTCAGCAAGCCGCGTACGGTCTGGTGGTTTGAGTCGCTCGAGATCGTCAGACTTCGCCCAGGCCTTTTCATCAGTAAGATCGATTGCCCGACGGATGATCGCGAAGTCTCGGCTCTCGGTGGATGGCGGCAGCGGATCGCGCATCCACTGCCAAGTCTGCTGAAGCTGGCGGGGCGCCTCCACGCGACCGGTCACGAGGTTGATCCCATCGCGAGGTCGCTGTCGCCACTCGCTGAAATGTGAGCCCAGGACCCGGTCGTCCCGCTTCGCCAACGCTTCAAGAAGGTCCCATGCTTCGATCGCGTCGAGCTGGACGGGCGTTGCCGTTGCCAGCAGCATCGACCGTGTCCGACGCGAAACGTCGTATAGGAACCGGAGGAGGTTGTTCGCGTCAGGGCCCTCGCTTGCTCGAGCTGGCCCGAGGTTCCGACGCCGGGCGCGGTGGGCTTCATCGAGGATCACGCACTCGTAATCGTTTGAGGCCAGCGCCCTGGACGCATCACGCGATTGAACAACCAGTCCTGTGGACACGATGCCGACCCGTCGCGGGCACCGTGTAAGCCCATCGAGTCCTCGGTCCGGATACTCGATGCCGGCCTCATCCACCCAAGCCCGGCCGTTCCAGAGCGCCGAGGGTAGTTGAAGCAGCCGCCACAGCTCGTCCTGCCACTGTTGGGCAATCGGCTTCGGAACAAGGATGAGGACTCGGCCGCCACCCCATAGAACCATCAACTTGGCCGCAAGAGCGAGCTGGATCGTCTTGCCAAGCCCGACCTGGTCGGCCAAGACGAATCGCGCTCCGCCTCGTTGGTGCTCGTCGAAGGCAAGGCGGATGAAGAACTTCTGATGTGCCCAAAGGCCGTTGTCCCGCCGATAGACGGGCAGCTCAACGACGGGAGCACCGGGATCAGAACCCTCCTGCTCGCGCCAGGCGTCGAGGTCGGGAATGACCGTCCGTGCGGCGAGCCGAGCGACGTCCTTGACTACCGCCTCAGCCAGGTCGACGGCCTCGGGTGCTGACCACAGCGTGTCGAACTCTTCCTGCACCCAGTCGATACCGTCCGGGCTGTCGTCGGTCCAAATCAGCTCATAGCTCAGAGCCCAACCGGATTTCGTCTCGTTAGCGCTGCCGAGGAAGGCGATCTTCGAGCCCCCTTCCCGTGTGATGACTCCGGCTTTACCGTGGATGAGTCCGAACCGCTCGTCTGGCAGAACCTTCACGACGAGGCGGCCGCTGGAAAGCAGCGCGTAGAGGCGTTCGAGCCGTGCCTTCAGGGCCGGCGGGATGTCGTCAGGGAGCGACGCGCACCACTCCCGGTACATCGCCTGTTTGGCGGCCTTGGCTGTCAGGACGTCAAGGGCGTCGAGGGACGAGTTGCAGACGACGCGAATGGGAGCGCCATTCGCCATCGAGTCGAGGGCCTCGCCAGCGACCTCGAGGATGGACGAGCTGAAATAGCCAGCGATCCGGTCGTAGGAGCGAGCGCCATCAAGGTGGTTGGTGAGGATGGATCCAAGCGCGCCGCGCCGCGATGAGTAGCGCTGGATCGCCACCTCGTCAGGCCGGCTACAGGCTGTCGTTGTCGACGGCGCCCGCAAGGAGCTGGGCTGCTGCGACGTCCCGGGCCCAATGCTCCATGCCCGACGGGGGCCTGGAGGCCAAGAACCGAAGAAGCACCAGGATCGTCTGTCGCCGATCCCAGTAGTCGACCAGCTCCTGCTTGAGGTAAGTCCTCCCGGCCCGAGGGTCGCCATCGCGATCGGCCACGTACACGGAAAACAGCACGTCGCGCAGGAGCGTGCCGGCGAAGCCGTCGCCGCGAAGATCGCGGCCCTTGAACTCGGTCGGGGTCTTGAGGCGAGTCCGGTTCGCTGCATCGCTCGCCAGGAGGAATCGGTACTCGCGGACGCCGAATCCGCGGGCGAATTCCTGATAGACGCCCTCGCGGTACTCCCCGTGGGACTCGATCTCCACACCCTTGAGGTACAGGCGCTCTTCGGGCGTCAGCAGGCGCCAGACGGACCGATCGAGGCCGTCTGGGACGAGGAAGTCAGAGGCGATCTTCACCGCGCGCTGAATGAGGGTCGCAAGCGGCGATGGCGCCTCACCGCGACGCCGCTCGCGATGTAGCTCACGCTCGACATCCACCTCCGCGATCGACGTGTAGCCGGTCATGACCCGGAGCGCCGCTGCGTAAGCGGCGAGCTGATAGTCGGCGTCGTCGAAGTTGGGGTCATCCTTGGGGTCGAGGGCGAGCATCTCCCGCAGCTGTGACTGGACTTCCTCTTGGATTTCGGGATACAAGTCGCTCAGATCCCCGCGGCGATCGCCAGTTCGCTTCCGAAGGACGAGTAGGACCGTTCCTTGAACGTAGTTGCCTTGCTTGATCCCGCTGCTTCCGGTCTCCGTCGCGACGGTCCACGCGGCGGTCACCTGCAAACCGGCAGCCCAGAGGACGAGGGCGAGATCGGCCCAGACCTCCGCATCCTGGTGGGTGAACATGACGATCTGGAGGCCGTCATCGGGCATTAGCGACGCCAAATGCCGGTAGCACTCAACCATTGCCTGGCGGAAGGTCTGGCCTTTGCCGGCAACGGCCAGGGCCCGCTTGCTATCCGTGTACCAGCCCGGGAACAACTCGGGTAGCCGCTGCTCGTACCACGCGAGGAAGAGCTCCGACAACTCCTCGTAGTTGATGGCGTCGGCGTAGCCTGGATCGGTGATCCAGACATCCGCCGGCCAATCGATCGCCCGAGCATCACCAAGCTCCGCACGATGGCTATTGGCGACAGCAGACGCCGTGACGTCAACCATCCACGCCGACTCGAGCGTCAGGAGCGGGCGGCACGAATAGTTGTTCATCGTGTTGTAGGCCTGGTTGTAGAAGGTCTCTTTTCCGCCTCCGATGCCTCCACCTTGGCCAGTCTGCCAACGACAGAGCTTGCTGTTCAGGTTTGCAAGTCGGCCAAGCATCAAGAGCTCAGCGCGAGCCTCCAAGTCGGTCTCATGGGCGGCGGTTTCGGCGAAGAGACCGTTCAGCAATAGCTGGCGAGGGTTGTAGAGGTGGTGCCAGTAAGTCCAGCCTCGGGTCCTGCGAAGCTCTTCGGTCTTCACGCCGGGCTCGATGCGACGGCGCGGGATGTAGCCCTTCGCCTGCCAATCGGCAAAACGCTCCTGTAGCAGCTCGAAGACCCGCCTCTCGCGAGCGAGATCCTCGGTTGTCGGCGCCCGGTAATGGCGCTCGCCCGTCTCAGGGTCCACCCACCGAATGCAGTACAGACGGTCTTGGTAGACGTCTGTAGGCCGCGGCACTAGGTCGCTGTGGTCCCAGAGCCGGAGCCCTTCGCGACCTCGGAGTTGCTCGAGGCTCGTGCTCTGCCGCCGTTCCGATGGTAGCCATGCCCCATTTCGGTCCACCGGAGAACGGACTCCGTCGGCAGTGGTGCCCTCGCCGCTCGCTCGGCGCACCTCATCGGCGGTTGCCCCTTCGACGATCTCAATCTCAAATCGCTTCTCCCCTGGCTCGGGCAAGAGACGGGCGATCACGTTCGTCTTTGTTGCGATTACCCAAGACGGGGCCAGAGGCACCTCCCAGCCGGTCGCCGGGTCGGCGACCTCGGCGCAGTAGAGGTAGGCGTCAGCCACCCAGCCTCGCTCATTTCGCTCGATTCCCCAGTCGTCCACCTGCTCGCGGACCCGCTCAAATGTGCGGCGCTGTGCGGCCCGGACTCGAGTAATTGCGTCCTCGCCGCCGCCAACGACATTGAGCGCGCCCCACGTCAGGAGCGCGGCGACCGGGCTGAGATCCGAGCCGAAAGCCTCGCAGCCGATCCGCGCGGCTTCGAAGGGAATCGACCCTCCGCCGCAAAAGGCATCACCCACACGGGGCACATGGCCGAAACGTCGGCGCCCCAGCTCTTCGACGAGTTGCGGGAGACTCGATGCCCGAGTCCGGAGGTGGGCGTTGATTCGCTCCCAGGCCTCTTTACTCGGTCCCTCGACTTCTTCGGGTCGGAAACAGTGCTCCAGCTTCTCGTCGTAGCCCATGCGGTTGAACGCGATCGTTTCGAGGTGCCGGCGCTGCTCGCGAGACACTTCCCGCCTCCAGCGGGGGCCGCGGTCGCCTAGCTCGAAGTGCTGCGCGCGTTCCGCTGCGGTCGCGAGCGCGTAAGTCTCGTCGGCTCGCAGTGACCCCTTGCGACGTCGCTCGAGCCCTTCGTCGTCCATGGTCATCAAGGCGAGGTAGACCTCGCGATCGGTCTCGGGATCATCCGTGGCGGGAAGGAGCAGTCCCAGGATGCAGGCGCGGACGAGGACGAGCGGCTTTCGCCCCCACCACTTCCCGAGCGCCGTTAGCGTCTGGCCGGCGACCGCCTTGCGCTCCTTGTAGCTCTCCTTCGAGAGGCGGCTGACGGGGAGCTGCGCCTCGATGAACGTTCGTGTCGGGATTGCAGGTAGACGAGGCTCGAACATGCCGATTTGCGTCGAGGACGTCACGGACGATCGTCCCCGAGGAGGGTCAGCTGTGCCGACGAAGTCTCCGTCTTCGCACCTCGACGCCTGGGACCGCCGGTCTTGGTCGGCTTCGCGGGCTGCTTTGCGTCGTGCTCGCTGAATTCGACAGTGCCGGGTGTAGCGGCCTCTGACGGGTTCTCTGCTAGCGCGATCTTGATCGCCTTTCTCCAGCCACGATCTCGTCCGTGCTCAGGATGCCCGCTCGTTGCGTTCACGGTGGTGTAGAGCCACCAGCGCTCCTCTGGGGCGAGGCCGCGCCAATTCGCGATCATGTTCGGGATCACCGTGGGGTCGGCGTCCTCGACCGCCCAGGCCAAGAGCGTGAGTTCCTTCCCGAGGTGAGGCGCGAGAAGCGTCTCTCGGGTGCGCCATGCGACCGCTGGCTGGCCGTACGCCAGCAGGCGCTGGTTGAACTCGGCTCGCGCCGCCTCAGCGATCCGGGACCAGCGATAACCATCAAGCCGGACTTTCGTGACGGGTTCCCGCGCCGGCTCGAGAGCTTCTGAGCCAAACCCAAACCGCTCCTCGATCCTGATGTCGCCCTCACCCGCGCGCGTCACGACAATCGCGAAGTGATACGGCGATTCGGCTGTGTCGAAGCCGAAGTCACGGATCGGGGGAGGGGCCGCTCGGGTCACTGGATCAGTTCGCCGGGCGCGATTTCGAGTTTGAGGTCGCTCACAAGGCCCGAAAGGTCGGCACCAGTCTCGAAGAGCATGGATTCGACCCGCAGGTCGAGATTGCCGTCCGCGATGAACTCCTTCAATCGGTTGGCCTGTTCAATGACGGTGGGCGCATCGAGCGGGAGATCTTCAGCGCTGCGGAATTCGACCCAACGGCTATCGCGGGCCGCGGTGAGGGCTACTCCCGCCAGGCGCGCGTGGCGTTGCCCGGCGGCTTCGAGGAGCCCGTACGAGTGGCTGGTGTCATCGCACTGGTGCAGGTGCCGCCAGGTCGCCGGGCGCCGCGGGTCGACGACAACGCCCGCGATGCCGTCGACGGGCAAGTCGAACTTTGTCGCTGCCGATCGAACGCCGTCTGCCGTCGCGATCGCCAAAACGACTCGCGTCCCCGGCGGCACGACAAATGGCTCGTGGTACTCCGCGCCTGCGGTCTCAGGAGAGGATCCGTCCGTGGTGTAGCGGATCGTCCCGACCGGGAGCGCTCGTAGCTCGCAGCGCCGGTCGGATCCGTCCTGAAAGAGCCGATACTTTACCGTCAGCGTTGCTGTCCATTCGAAGGGCTCGCCGACTCGACTCGGATTGTTTGCGTCAACGGCCAAGAACCAGAGGCGCGGGGCACGAGTGGTGACGTCGTACTGCTCGAGCCGGTTCGACATCGGAGTCGGGGCCCCGGTTTCGCTCATAAGGACTGCGTCGCCATGAAGCGGCCGGACCCGGACTGTTGTTTCGCCGGTGTCCTCGTTCCGACTCAACACCTGCACGGAGACGGTCGGCGCTGGCTCCGGGAATGGACCCCGCTCGACGAAGGTCCCGTTCAGCCGCCAGGTATCGCGCTTGACGAGCTCATCGCGGAGGCTGTCGAGTGCCTTTGGGTGATGCCACACCCACGACGGATCTGTCGCGGCGCGCCGCTTGATGTCGGCCCACGCGACCTCCTTCGAACTCTGCGGCCAGAGCTTCGATTCCACGAGGCCGCGGAAGGCGCCGTCCGGTCCGACGTCCTCGCGATACTTGAACGCGTCGCGGAGGGCGGCGACGACCTGCTCCTCGCCGCGGTACTCGTTGGCGACGTACTGGGGGTCGACCTCGAGCGGCGTGAGCGCAGCTCGGGCCGGATAGAGGACTGACTGGAACGTCTCCCGACAGGCCTGGTAGAACAGCCCCTGCTTCTTTGTCTCGAGCTCCCCGGCATTGACGAGTTGCGGGTCTTCCTCGCGACGCCCTTCCGCGCGCATCTCCTTGAGAATTAGTTGGATCGCACGCAGTTCGCGGGCTCGAAGCAGGACCGTCTCGAAGGCCTGTCCACTGCCGGTCAGGAAGCACACGCGATTCGAATACTGCTGATGCTCCCAAAATCGGCGGATCTCGTCTTGAGCGCCCGGTGAGGGTCGGAAGATCACCAGCGTCACGGTGTCCTGCTGGAGCGATACCTGGTCGAGGGCAGGTAACGGCAGGACCTGCTGGTAGCACGCTCCGACGATCGGCTTGAACATCTCCTTCAGGCGCTCGCGCAGCTCCCCCTCGGCCTGCTCGCGCTGCATTCCACGGGTATAGGAGTCGAGTTTGGCGACGAGGTTCTCTGTGTCCTTGAACAGCAGCTTTCCGTCTGCCGTGGGGTGCAGGTACCACGCGCTTGCCTGAAGACGGTCGATAACGTCCCGAAGAACCGTGATGTCCCGACCCGGTCGCGCGAGGTACTGCGCGATCTCTGACCGGGTCAGGCCCAGTGTCGGGTTGACAGCTTGCGAGAGCGAGGACAGGAAGATGAGCTTGGCAGCATCCTGGGCGTCCTCACTCGACGGAGCATCGATCTGCTCTGCCACCGAGGACCCACCCTCGGCGGCGATGTCGTGGGCGATGGCCACCTCGAGCGAAGGATTGATCTGCCGGACCTCACTGAGGACATTGGGCTGATGAAGATCGAGATCCTCCGCTCCGATCAGGAAGCGCTCTGATGCCTTCCCGGAGCTCCACAGGTCCGCGACCACGAGCCGCATGATCCGAATGAGCGCACGCGTCTGCTGAAAGCCGGAGTTCTCCTTGAATCGGGCATAAAGGTCGCGGATCGCCGGATTGAAGGGATACGCCGCCGCGATGTCGGCCCTCATTTGCTGAGGCGAGGCGGCCGTTACGTCCATGAGCCGTGCCTGCTCGAGTTGTTGGGCGTAGGCGTCGGCAACGCTTTCAATCTCGCCCGCATCGGGGATGGACTCGAAGAGGCGGACGGCCAGCACGTGATACAGCTCATTGGTGTTGATGCGAACCGGGTCGATCCGAACGACACCGCCTCGGTTGGTCTCGTTCTCCAGGTCGCCGAGCGCCTGATTGACGGCGGCGCTGCCGGAGCCATAGGCCTGACCCCGTAGGTCTGTCAGCACCAAGCAAACGTTAGGCAGTTTGCCCGCGGTGACCGCCACCAGGAGATTCGCCAGGGCCGTCGTCGTGATGGTGTCGAGCGTCGTCGCGCCGACGGGGATCGCCCGCGCCGCCTCGAAATAGGGCGGGAGCTCATCCAGGAGGATGAGCAGCGGATCTCCCCGCAGAAGCCCAATCCAGTCCTCGGGCCCGGGCGGCCGCAGAGGGCTGTAGAAGTCGCGGAACGTGTCCTTCTTGTTGAGCCCCTCCGCGATTTCGCCCCAGATGCCAAACGGGGTATTGGTCTTGCGACCGGTGAACGCGACGACGCGGACGGCGCCAAGCGGCCCAGGCGCGTAGAAGCCTTGCGTCGCCTGCGTCCGCAGCTCCGGGTGCTTCGCCAGCAAACCCAGGGCGATGAGGTTGTGGGTCTTTCCGCCACCCATGGACTGGCTGAGGAGGAAGGCGCCGGCGCTGCTCGTCGATTTTCCTTCGAGACGCTTGAGGCCCTCAGTGAGCAGGACGCGCATGCCCTCCGTCGGGTAGTTCTCCTCGAAGAACGCCCGAGCGTCGATCGAATCGAGATCGTCGAGGCTCCAGACGGTGTCGCGTCCGACGAGATCGAACACCGATTGCCTGGGCTTGCAGGCCTCCGCGAGACTCCTCAACGGGTCCTCCTCTGCTCGTCGCTTGATGCGACCATGGTACCGGCGGCACGTCCCCCCGGGGCCATGCTGACCGCCTGCTACGGTGGCCCAGTGACTCTGGCCCGGAAGCTCCATCCCGAGCGCTTCACAGACATGAGCGGAAAGATGGCCGCGATCGTGGGCTACATCCTCGGCGAGTCGTGGACGGAGCCGGCGATCACTGCCCTATCTGTCACTTCCGATGGCTTTGTCACGACCGAATCCGAGTTCATGGGCGAGGCGGCCGACCTCGATCGGAACCTCCTGAACCTGCTCATCGCGGCCGAGCTCACGCCAGATGAACGCGCCGAGTTTGAACGGCTATACCGCGAACGCGTGGATGATTGGCGACCCGTCCTATCGGGGCCCGCACCCGCGACTGCGCGGCTGGTGCGGCCGGACTTCGGCGCACCGCCGATTCTCGCCTAACAGGGCCGGCGCCTGTGGGAGGGCGCGCGATGACTACACAACATCTTACACAACATACTGGTTGCAATCGCGCGAGCCCGGTGGTACGTTCGCCGGCATGGAAGAGGTCAAGAGTGCGGATCTGAGGCACCGGATCGGCGAGTGCGTGGCCCGCGCCGCCCGAGGCGAGACCTTCCTCGTGATCCGGTACAGCGAACCGATCGCCGTGCTCCGGCCGCGCCGGCCCGGTGACGCGTTCGAGTCGCTTCGGGTCACCGAGTTCTGGCGCGACTTTCCTACGGTGCTCGCGAAGGCGCGCCAGGGCGGCGTGCTCATTACCTGGTACAGCGACGCGGCCGCGGTCCTCGCCCCCGTCCCCGCGGGGTGGCATCGAGGAGAGGCCGCATGATCGCGGGCGAGCTCCGGACGATGGCGATGCACGAGCTGCGGGACAAGGCCCGCCTCGCCGTCGCCTATGCCGCCGCGGGGACGCCGGTGATGGTTTTCACGCACGGTGACCCGTCGGCCGTCCTTATCGCCAATGAGGAGGCCGAGCGCTGGGTCGCAATCGAGCGGTCGCTCTCGGCGCTGCACGGGCTCGACGTCTACCCCGAGCTGGTTGAAGACACGGTGAGCCTCGGCGCGATAGTCGCCGGACGTGAGCGCGCCAATGCGACCGCCGTTCGCCGGCTCGCTCGCGAGCCGCGCCAGATCCTCGACATCCCACGGACCATCGGGATCACCGAGATCCAGCGCCGGCTGGCGTCGATCCTCGACGAGGTCGGTGAGGGCCGCCCGGGCGCCATCTACTCCTCCGGCAAGTTCGTCGGCGTGCTCATCACCCCAGCCGAGTACTACCGACTCCGCAAGCTCTCGCGGGTCGTCAGCTGGTTCCGGACCGCCGGGCTCGACCTCGCGACCGCCGACGAGGCCGCGATCGCGGAGTTCGTCCGCCGGTTCCGCGAGGGGGCGTCGTCCGCCGCCGAGTCGGCCGTCGGCTGAGGAAGACCCAATGCGTCCCGGCGTCCGCGTCTTCACCGCCACTTACCTGCCCCTTATCGCCGGCTTAGCTGCGGCTCTCTTGCTGCTCACCTGGGTCGACCCGGCGGCGGCGGCCGAAACGGTCCCCTCAGGGGCGCAGAAGGCACTCGCGCCTGTCACGAAGATGATCGCGACGCTCGTGGCGATCGCTATCGGGCTCGGGGTCGCCATCTGCGGCGCGGTCATCGTCTGGGGCGGCATTGAGAAGACACTCGCCGGGGCGAATACCGACGCCGAGCACCGCGCTCAGAAGCGGATCACCAACGGGATCATGGGCCTCGTCTGGATGGTCCTCGCCGGGGTCATCGTCAGCACGATCACGGCGATCGCCGTCGCCTACGGGCTCATCGAGCAGCCCTTCTGACGTGGCAACGAGATGGCGACCCTGGCGCGACTCCGGCCGCTCATCCCCGAGGCACTCCTCCAAGCCGCCGCTCCGGTTCGTGTGGCCCCGGCGGCGCTGCTCCTTCTGGCCATGGCGTTCGGTGGCCTCGGTCTCAACGTTCTGGGCCGTTCGTCCAGCATGCCGGAGATCCCGGCGACCGTACCCGAGACCGAGGCCGCCGATCTTCCCGTAGGCGACCTGCCGATCATCGGCGACCCCATTCGCGACCTGACGATTTGGTGGTCCAACCGCCTGACCGACGCCAACCGGGCTGGGCTCGACAGCCTGCGTGGCCGAGCCCTCACCCCGATCGACCCGATGGCCGACGACGTCGTCAAGGGGCTGTACGGGAAGATCCTGCTGATCACGATCCCGCTCCTGACGTTGGGCGGGATGATCCTCGGCTACCTGATCATGACCAGCCGAACGACCGGCGAGTCGGCCTACACCGCACGAGCGGTCACGCCCCGATTCGTCGTCGGCGCGACGCTGTCGGTTCTCGGGATCTTCCTCGCCTCGGTCTTCGCCCAGTTCGTGATCGCGACCGACCTCGCGATAGTCGGGGTCTCGATCCCCGGCAATGCTGTCGGCGGCTCGGATGCCTGGCCGGCGTCGGGCGGCGTGTTCCAGGTTCTTCAGAACGCGAGCTTCGACCCGCGGGTCACCGAAGGTCCGAACAACTGGAACACGGGAGCCTGGCTGTCGGCCGGGCTCGTCGCGGCCGTTCTCGTGACGTTCCTCCAGATGGTAAATGCGGCGCTCTCGGCTGTGGAGCAGCTGCTCGTCCTCGTCGGGCCGATCTGCCTCGCCGCCTACGCGCTGCCGGCGACCCAGCGGATCACGAACGGGTGGCTTAAGGTCCTGCTCGCGATCCTGCTCGTCCGCTTCGCCTGGACGATCGTATTCGTCCTCTTCAGCCTTCAGGCGCTCGGCCACATCGGCCCGGACGGCAACCCGCCGACCATCGGTGACACGAACGCGCTGCTGGGGCTGGCGAGCGGATGCGCGCTGCTCATGTTCCTGCTCCCGTTCGGGCTCATCCCGGCCGCCCTGTCGGGACCCGGGCCGCTGCGGGCCGAGACATGAACGAGCGCGGCCTCGTCGAGGTCCCCGAGAACGCCGTCCGCGACGAGCCGATCGCGTTCGGGCTGACCGGCGTCCAGCTCGGGATCTGCGGCCTGGCCGTCTTCGTCGCTGCGGTCCTCAACCTCCTGCCGATCTGGGAGCCGGTCCGGCTCGTGCTCATCGTCCTCGGCGCGGGACCGGTGTTCGTCGCCGCGGCACTCCCGATCCGGGGCGAACCGGCGTACCGGTGGCTCGTCAGAGCCGTCCGCCACCGCCGCAGCGGGCGCGTCTGGCAGGCGGAGCTCCGGACGCCAGATAAGCCGCAGCTAAGCGGGCTGGACGAGACTGGGACAATCGACGTCCCTGAACCTGCGATGTCCGAACCGCCTGTCCCTCTGGCCGCCGAGGAGCGGGAGGCGCCGCCGGCAATACCAGC
>JAKAHU010000346.1 GCA_021825385.1 Chloroflexota bacterium
GACGAAGACGAACTCCGGGGCGGGTTCGCCGCGCTCGCGGAGACCGGCGATCGCCGCCTCGACCGCCCGCCGGTAGCCGGCCGCGTTCGACGAGCGCTGGGGGGCGAGGGCGATCGCGACGAACCGTTCCACGCCCTCGGCGGCGATCGTCTCGACGACCCGCCCGATCCGCGGCTCGATGTGGCGCATCGCCGCGTACACCGGCAGCGGCCGGCCCCGCCGGGCCAGCTCGGCTGCGAGCGCGGCCCGCTGGCGCTCGACGATCCGCGACAGCGGCGAGCCACCGCCGATCGCGCGGTAGCGCCCGATCAGCTCCTCGAGCAGGTGCGGGGGCGGCGGGCTGCCGCGCCGGATGTCGGTGTAGTAGGCCTCGACCTGATCGAGCGTGTCGGGGCTGCCGTAGGCCATGAGCAGGACGGCGTCGGTCACAGGAGGCTCCCGGTGCTGGGGGTGGGGGCTGGGCTGGGGATGGCGGTTGACGCAGGGACGGAGACCGGCCGCGGGTCGTGCTCGTGGACCAGGTCGACCAGGCGGCGCAGGTCGTCGGGGTCGGTCTCGGGCAGGACGCCGTGGCCGAGGTTGAAGATGTGGCCGGGCCGGCCGCCGGCCTGGTCGAGGATCCAGCGGGCCGTCTCGGCGACGGTCTCGAACGGGCCGAGCAGGAGGGCCGGGTCGAGGTTACCCTGGACGGCCCGGCCGCCGACGGCGGCCCAGCCATCGGCCAGGCTGATCCGCCAGTCGAGCCCGATCACGTCCCCGCCGGCGGCCGCCTGGAGGCGCAGGAGGCCGGCCGTGCCGACCCCGAAGTGGGTGGTCGGCACCCCGAGCGGTGCCAGCCCCTCGAACAGGCGCCGCATCCAGGGCCCAACGTTCCGCTCGTAGTCGCGCGGCCCGAGCCCCCCGACCCACGAATCGAAGAGCTGGACCGCCTGGACGCCGGCCGCCACCTGGGCCCCGAGATAGCGGATCGTCATCTCGACCAGGGCGTCCATGAGCCCGGCCCAGGCGGCGGGATCGGTGTGCATCAGCGTCTTCGTGCGCAGGAAGTCGCGCGACGGGCCGCCCTCGACGAGGTAGCAGGCGAGCGTGAACGGGGCCCCGGCGAAGCCGATCAGCGGGACGGGGGACTCGGCCCGGATCAGGCCGATCGCCTCGAGCAGCGGACCGACCGCGTCCCGGGGCTCGAACGGCCGCAGCCGGGCGACATCAGCGGCCGAGGCGATCGGGCGCTCGATGACCGGGCCGACACCGGGCCGGATCTCGAACCCGACCCCGAGCCCGGCCAGAGGGGTCGTGATGTCGGCGAACAGGATCGCGGCATCGACGCCGAGGCGGTGGACCGGCTGGAGGGTGACCTCGGCGCACAGGGCCGGGTCGCGGGTGATCTCGACCAGCGAGGCCTTGTTCCGGACGGCGCGGAACTCGGGCAGCGAACGGCCGGCCTGGCGCATGAACCAGACCGGCGTCCGGTCGACCGGTTCGCGCCGGGCGGCGCGCAGGTAGCGGTCGTTCACGAGCCGACCCCGGTCGCCGGCCCGGCACCGGCACGACCCGGCCCGGAGCCGGCGGTCGCCTCGCCCCCGGCCTGGTCGAACGCGGCCCGGAAGGCGATCCGGGCGGCGGCGATCGTCTCCTCGACCACCTCCGGGCCGTGGGCGAGCGAGATGAACCAGGCCTCGAACTGGGAGGGCGGGAGGAGGACCCCGGCGTCGAGCATCGCCCCGAAGAAGCGGGCGAAGGCCGCCCGATCCGAGGCCATCGCCTCCTCCGTCGTGCGTGGTGCCGTGGGCCGGAAGAAGACCGTCAGAAGCGAGCCGACCCGGCTGACGGCGACCGGGGCGCCGGCCCGGGCGGCCGCCTCGCGCAGGCCGGCCTCGAGCGCGGCCCCGGTCGTCTCGAGCTCCTCGTAGCGCCCGGGTCCCAGCTCGCGCAGCGTCGCCAGGCCGGCGGCCATCGTCAGCGGGTGGCCCGACAGGGTCCCGGCCTGGTAGACCGGCCCGGCCGGAGCGACCAGATCCATCAGCTCGCGCCGCCCACCGTAGGCCCCGACCGGGAGGCCGCCGCCGATGATCTTGCCCAGGACGGTCAGGTCGGGGCGGATGCCGTAGCGCGCCTGTGCCCCGCCGTGGGCGATACGAAAGCCGGTGATCACCTCGTCGAAGACGAGCAGCGCGCCGTCCGCCACGGTCACCTGGCGCAGCCCCGAGAGGAAGCCGGGGGCCGGCGGAACGACGCCGATGTTCGCCGCCACCGGCTCGACGATCACCGCCGCGATCCGGCCCGGGTGCCGCTCGAAGGCCAGCCGGACCGCGTCGAGGTCGTTCCAGGGGACGACGATCGTCGCTCCGGCGATCGCCTCGGGCACGCCCGCGCTGCCGGGCAGGGCCAGCGTCGCGACCCCCGAACCGGCCTCGACGAGCAGACCGTCGGAATGGCCATGGTAGCCGCCCGCGAACTTCAGGACGAGGTCCCGGCCGGTCGCGCCGCGGGCGAGCCGGACGGCGCTCATCGCCGCCTCCGTCCCGGACGAGGTGAAGCGCAGCTTCTCGAGCCCGGGCATCGCGGCCCGGATCGCCTCGCCCAGCTCGACCTCGGCCGGGGAGGTCGCACCGAGGGCGAAGCCACCGCGGGCGGCTTCACGGACCGCCTCGACGACCGCCGGGTGGGCATGGCCCAGGATCGCCGGGCCCCAGGCGCCGATCCAGTCGACGTACCAACGGCCGTCCGCGTCGCGGACCCGGGGCCCCTCACCGGCATCGAGCACGAGCGGCGGCCGACCGACCGAGCGGAAGGCCCGGACGGGGCTGTTCACACCGCCCGGGAAGAGGCGCTCGGCCCGGGCCACGAGCTCCGCCTGGCGGCCCCCGCGGCCGGCGGCGGGGGG
>JAKAHU010000347.1 GCA_021825385.1 Chloroflexota bacterium
AGAGCGGAACGGCGACCCCGAAGATCGGATCGGTCTCGGTCGGAACGCCGTCGAGCTTGCCGGCCAGGGCGGCCCGGACCATCGAGCGGGTGAAGTTGATGTTCATCCGCTCCCCCACCCCGTACGGCCCGCCGGTCCAGCCGGTGTTCACCAGCCAGACCGGGACGTCGTACATGGCCAGGCGGTCGCCGAGCATCTCGGCATAGACGCCCGGGTGGCGGGGCATGAACGGGGCCCCGAAGCAGGCCGAGAAGGTCGCCTTGGGCTCCTTGATCCCGACCTCGGTGCCGGCCAGCTTGGCCGTGTAGCCGCTGATGAAGTGGTACATCGCCTGCTCGTGGGTCAGCCGGCTGATCGGGGGCAGGACACCGAACGCGTCGGCGGTCAGGAGGACGACGTTCCGGGGCTGGCCGGTGATCCCCGTCTCGGAGGCGTTGCCGATGAAGTGGAGCGGATAGGCGCCCCGGGTGTTCTCGGTGAAGCGCTCGGAGTTGAGGTCCAGGTGGCGGGTCACCGGGTCGAGGTCGACGTTCTCGAGAATCGTCCCGAACCGCTTCGTGGTCTGGAAGATGTCGGGCTCGTACATCGGCGAGAGGCGGATCGTCTTGGCGTAGCAGCCACCCTCGAAGTTGAACACGCCGACATCGCCCCAGCCGTGCTCGTCGTCCCCGATCAGGGTCCGGTAGGGGTCCGCCGAGAGGGTCGTCTTGCCCGTCCCCGAGAGCCCGAAGAAGACCGCCGGGTCGCCGTCCGGCCCGACGTTCGCGGCCGAGTGCATCGGCAGGACGCCTTCGTCGGGGAGGAGGAAGTTCATGACCGTGAAGACGGACTTCTTGATCTCGCCGGCGTACTCGGTGCCAACGATGATCACCTCGCGCCGGGCCAGATGGACGAGGATCGCGGTCTCGCTCCGGGTCCCGTCGAGCGAGGGGTCCGCCTTGAACGAGGGGGCGTTGATGATCGTGAAGTTCGGGCTGAAGTCGCGCAGCTCCTCCGGGGACGGGCGGCGGAAGAGGTTGCGGGCGAAGATGCTCGCCCAGGCCGTCTCGGTATAGACGCGCAGCGAGCGGCGGTGGTCCGGGTGGGCGCCGACGAAGCAGTCCTGGGCGAACAGGTCCCGGTCGGCCAGGTAGCCGAGCAGGCGGGCCCGAAGGCCGTCGTACCGCGCTTCCTCGATCGGCTGGTTGATCTCGCCCCACCAGACCTTGGCCTCGGTCGAGGGCTCGCGGACGACGAACTTGTCCTTCGGCGAGCGGCCGGTGTGCTTGCCGGTCCGGACCACGAGCGGGCCCTCGGCGGCGATCAGGCCCTCGCCGGCCCGGATCGCGTACTCGTACAGCTCGGCGGTGGCGAGGTTGGCGCGAACGGACCGTCCGATCCGCTCGATCGGACGGGCTGGGGTGGCGGTCTGCGACATCGGCTCGGGCTCCTCGGCGCGGGCGATCAGGTTCGATCGACCGGCCGCGCGTACGGCCGACGCCCGAGGGCGCCGGCGAAGTCGGCTTCCGCAGTCACGCTGGCCTGATTGTACCCCGCCGGTCGAGGGCTCGAGCGCAGATCGGGCGGCGGTGGGCCACGGTGGGCCGGTCGCCGAACGCGTGCCGGCGGGCCAGGCGCGACGGGCGCGCCTGCGGGCCGGCTCAGGCCTCGTCGAGGGCCCGGCGCAGGTCGGCGACGAGATCGGCGGCGGCCTCGATCCCGACCGACAGGCGGATCAGCGCCTCGGGCACCTCGAGCGGCGAGCCCGCCACCGAGGCATGGGTCATGGCCGCCGGGAGCTCGATCAGCGACTCGACGCCGCCGAGTGATTCGGCCAGGGTGAAGACCCGGGTCGACTCGCAGATCGCGATCGCCCGCTCCCGGGCGCTCCGCCCATGGCGGCCGCCGGCCCGGGGCACGAACGAGATCATCCCGCCCGGGGCACGCATCTGGCGGGCGGCCAGGAGCGCCTGCGGGTGGGCGTGCGGACCCTCGACGAGGCCCGGGTAGCGGACGAGCTCGACGTCGTCGCGGGCGGCGAGGAAGCGGGCGACAGCCTGGGCGTTCGCGGCATGGCGCTCGGCGCGCAGGGCGAGCGTGCGCAGGCCGCGCAGGACGAGGAAGCAGTCGAACGGGCCGGGGACGGCGCCCAGGGCGTTCTGGAGGAAGCGGAGCCGCTCGGCCACCTCCGGGCGGCTCGTGACCGCGACCCCGTTGACCGTGTCCGAGTGGCCGGCCAGGTACTTGGTCGCCGAGTGGAAGACGATGTCCGCCCCGAGCTCGAGCGGACGCTGGAGGGCGGGTGAGGCGAACGTGTTGTCGACCACGATCAGGGGCCGCTCGCCCCGGGCGCCACGGTGGTCGGCCAGGGCGGCGGCCACGGCGGCGATGTCGACGAGCTTGAGGAGCGGATTGGTCGGGGTCTCGAACCAGACCAGCCGGGTCCGCTCCGAGAGGGCGACCCGGACGGTGGCCGGGTCGGAGGCAAGGTCGACATAGCGGGCGAGGATGCCGCGCGGGCGGAGGATCCGCTCGAAGTAGCGGTACGTGCCGCCGTAGACGTCGTCGCCGACGACGATCTCCTCACCGGGCCCGGCGAGCTCAGCGACGGTCATCGTCGTCGCCGAGCCGGAGGCGAAGGCGATCCCGAACTCGGCCCCTTCGAGCGCCGCGACCGCCCGTTCGAGCCGCTCGCGGGTCGGGTTCTGGGTCCGGGCGTACTCGTAACCGCGTCGCGGCCGCCCCACGGCGTCCTGCTCGAACGTGCTCGTCTGGTAGATCGGCGGGGCGACCGCCCCGGTCAGCTCGTCGGGCTCCTGGCCGGCGTGGACGGCGAGGGTGTCGAAGGCGAGATCATGGTCGTCGTGCATGGCGCCATCATCGCATCGCGCGGCCCGG
>JAKAHU010000094.1 GCA_021825385.1 Chloroflexota bacterium
CCGGGCGGGCGGCCTCCGGGGCGGGTGGCCGAGGCGTCGGCACGTCGCTCGGGCGGCCGGCCGGGGACCGGGCGCCTCGGTTGATGGACCGCTCCCGGCCAGGGCCGGCCGGGAGCCTCCGGCGGTCGCCCGACCGGCTGCTGCGCCGCACGGCCGCGGCGCGCCACCTGGCCCGGTTCCTCGACCACCTCCTCGCGGAACCCGAACCCGCGGGGCGTTGGCTCGACGTCTCGTGGTTTCCCACGGACCCCCGACGGCCCACCCTGTCTCGCCGCACCGGCCTTGCCCGGTCCGCCCGGCTTGCCCCCACCTCCGGCACTCCTTCCGGCCCGCCCGCGGCCGGGGGCCCGGTCAGCCCCCGCGGCCGGCTGGCGGGGCTTGCCCGAACCGCCTCCAGCCGGCTGGCCAGCCGAATCATGGCCGGGCCGGCGCCGTCGATCAGCCATGGTTCATCCACCGCTCACCCTCGCCCACCCGACGCCAGCGCTGGCCGTCGCGGGTGTCCTCGACGACGATGCCGCGACTCGCCAGCACGGCTCGCAGGCGGTCGGACTCGGCCCAGTCGCGCGCCGCTCGCGCGGCGGCACGCGCCTCGAGCAGCGCCACGAGATCGTCGGGGAGCTGTCCGGGGGCCTCACCCGCCGTGACGCCCAACACCCGGTCGAGGTCGCGGATCACCCTCGCGGCATGGGCGGCGTCGGCGGTCGAGAGCGAGCGGGCGTCGATCCGGCGGTTCAGCTCGCGGACGAGCTCGAACAGCGCGGCGAGTGCCGGCGAAATGTTCAGGTCGTCGTCGAGGGCCTCCTCGAAGGCCGCCCGCGTGCCCGTCAGCAGTGCCTCCAGGCTCGGGTCTCCGGGCCCCTCCTGTCGGTACGAGTCGAGCGCGCCAAGGAGCGCGTCGAGGCGCTGGACCGCGCTCGCCGCGGCGGCCAGGGAGTCCTCGCTGAAGGCCAGGCTGGTCCGGTAGTGGGCCGAGATGAGCGCGTAGCGCAGGGCCCGCGGCGAGACACCGCGCTCGAGGATCTCCGCCACGCGGGCGATGTTGCCCGTCCGCTTGGCCATCTTCTCGCCGCCCATCTGGAGGTGCGCGCAGTGGAGCCAGGTCCGGACGAACGTCTGGCCGGTGGCCGCCTCGCTCTGGGCGATCTCGTCCTCGTGGTGCGGGAAGATCAGGTCGACGCCGCCGGTGTGGATGTCGAACGACGGCCCGAGATGGCGCATGCTCATCGCCGAGCACTCGATGTGCCAGCCGGGGCGACCGGGGCCGATCGCCGTCTCCCACACCGGCTCGCCGGGTTTCGGACCCTTCCAGAGCGCGAAGTCGCGGACGTCGTCCTTGCCGTAGTCATCGGCTTCCACCCGCTCGCCGACCCGCAGCTGGGTCGGGTCGAGCCGCGACAGACGGCCGTAGGCCGGCCAGGAAGCGATCCGGAAGAAGATCGAGCCATCCTCGGTCCGGTAGGCGTGACCGCGTTCGAGGAGAGTCTGGATCAGGGCGACGATCTCGTCGATGTGGGCCGTCGCCCGGGGCAGGACGTCGGGCATCGTCATCCGCAGGGCCCGGGCATCGGCCAGGAACTGCTCGGTGTAGCGCGCCGCGAGTTCCGCGATCGTGATCCCGGCCGCGGCCGCACCACGGATGATCTTGTCGTCGACATCGGTGATGTTCATCACCCACGTCACTCGATAGCCACGGTAACGCAGGTAGCGGACGAGCAGGTCGGCGAACAGGAACGAGCGGAAGTTCCCGATGTGCGCCGGGCCGTAGACGGTCGGCCCGCAGCTGTAGGCACGGACGTGGCCGGGCTCGAGGGGCTCGAGCGGACGAACCTCCCCACTGAGCGTGTCGAACAGCCTGACCGTCACGGGCGCACCTCGATGACCGCGATCGCGTGGGCGGAGAGCCCGCGTCCGGCCCCTTCCATCCCGGCCAGGTTGCCCGACGAGGCCTTCACGCTCACGTTCTCGGCCGTCAGACCGGTCAGCTCGGCGATCGCACCGTGCATTGGCTCGAGCCAGCCGAGCAGCCGGGGACGGGCACCGACGATCGTCAGGTCGATCGAGACCGGCCGCCAGCCCGCCTCCTCGAGCCGCTCGAGAACCGCCCCCAGGAGCTCGCGGCTGGCGATCCCTGGCGGCGTCTCCGGGCCCGCCGGAGCGAGCCGGCCCAGGTCGCCGAGCGAAGCCGCCCCGAGCAGCGCATTGGCGATCGCGTGGAGCGCCACGTCGCCATCGGAGTGGCCGTGCAGGCGGGGCGCGCCGCGGATCGCGATCCCGCCGAGGATCAGCGGCGCGCCGGGCCCAAAGGGATGGCTGTCGGCGCCCTGGCCGACTCGCTGACGAGCACGGCCGAGCAGGGCCGCCTCGGCCCGAACGAGGTCTTCGACCAGCGTCACCTTCAGATTGCTCGTCTCGCCGGGAACCACATGGACCGGGATTCTACAGGCCTCGAGCAGTGCCGCTTCGTCGGTCCAATCGTCCGGGCCTTCGGGCGGATGAAGCCGGTAGGCCCGGCGCAGGAGGCCGCGCTGGACGCCCTGGGGGGTCTGGGCCAGAGCCAGCGAGGTGCGGTCGACGGTGGCCTCGATCCAGCCGTCCGTGACCCGCTTGACCGTCTCAGCGACCGGCACGACCGGGATCGCCGCCCCGTGCATCACCGTGGCCGCGGTTACCCGCGCCACGAGCTCGGCCGAGACAAGCGGGCGTGCACCGTCGTGAACGAGGACGACCCGTTCCGCGCCGGCCGGGGCGAGCGACTCGAGGGCCGCGAACCCGGCGGCCACGGAGTCCTGCCGGCGCCGTCCGCCAGCCACGACCGCGACCACACTGGCGGGCAGCCACTCGCGGGTCAGCAGCTCGTCGACCCGGTCCGGGGCGGTGACCACGACGATCCGCTCCAGGCCCGCCGCCCGGGTGAGCGCCTCGAGCGTCCAGGCCAGCAGCGGCCGCCCCCCGATCGGAGCCTCGAGCTTGTCCGTGCCACCCATCCGGGTGCTCCGGCCGGCAGCCACGACGATCACGTCCGCCGCCGGCCGGGCCGTCAGCTCGATCGCTGCCGCCTCGCCCGACCGGGCTGCCTCGGCCGCCGGCGCCGTCACTCGAGGCGCGGCTGGGCGAAGATCATCCGCCCGGCCACGGTCTGGAGGACCCGGGTGACCGAGACATCGAGGTCACGGTCGATGAACCGCGCCCCGCCCTCGACGACGATCATCGTCCCGTCGTCGAGGAACCCGACACCCTGCCCTGCCTCCTTGCCTTCCTGGATCACCCGGACCCTCAGTTCTTCGCCGGGCAGGACGGCCGGTTTCACGGCGTTCGCCAGCGAGTTGACGTTCATCACCCGCAGCCCCTGGACCTCGGCCACGCGGTTCAGGTTGAAGTCGTTGGTCAGGATCACCCGGCTGCGCGCCTTGGCCAGGGCGACGAGCTTGCCGTCGACCTCGGCCACCTCGGGCACGTCGTCGTCGACGACCTCGACCGGCGTCGTCGACTGCTTCTGCATCTGGGCCAGGATCTCCAGGCCACGTCGACCGCGATTCCGGCGCAGGGCATCCGGGCTGTCGGCAATGTGCTGCAGCTCGTCGAGCACGAAGCGCGGTACGACGAGCGTTCCGTAGATGAAGCCCGAGGCGACGATCTCGGCGATCCGCCCATCGATGATCGCGCTCGTGTCGACGACGATGTGCGGCTCGCCCCGCAGGCTCCGGGCGGCCGCCTCGACGCCCGGTCGCCGGATCAGCCCGATCGCTTCGGCGGCCAGGATCAGATCGGCCCGCTTGGCGACGGTCAGCCCCATCATCCCGAACCCGAGGAAGAGCGAGGTGCCGAGCGGCAGCCAGGTGCCCAGCGGAGCCGGAACGGAGGCCAGGGGAAGGCCGAGCAGGAGCCCCATCAACAGCCCGATCAGGAGGCCGGCGACGGCGGTCACGAATTCGGCCGTCGAGAGCTCCTCGACCTGCCGGATCAGCCAGCCGGCGGGGACGACCGTCAGGTACGGCAGAAGCGCGAACCCGACCACGATCCAGGCCACGACCCAGACGGCAAGGAATGCGCCACCGTAGTCCGTGCCCGAGATGAGGTTGCTGCCCGAGCCCGCCAGGACGAGGCCAACGATGCCCCCGAGGGCCCCACCGAGCAGGCGGATGATGCGGATCACGGTCTGGTCCGAGCTCCCTGGCTGGCGGCGGACGGAACCGGCGCGGCGGTCCATCCCCGCTCGCCGCGCGACGGCTTTCCAGCCTAGCATCGGCGTCACGATCCCGTCGCTCGGCCGACGTCGTCGGTCCCGAGGGCGGCCTCGGCTCCGCGCCCGGAGCGGGGCTCGGGCGCTCCAGCCGGAACGAGCGCGGCCTCGATGGCTTCGCGCAGCGTCGCGGCCTCGATCACCTCGATCCCGGCCACGGCCGGCAGCGACTGGCCCCGGCCGGGGGCCGGAACGATCGCCCGGCCGAAGCCAAGCCGGGCCGCCTCGCGCAGTCGACGCTCCAGGCCGCTCACGGCCCGGAGTTCGCCGAGCAGGCCGACTTCGCCGACCGCCACCGTCGCGACCCGGACGGGACGGTCGCGCCCGGACGAGGCGAGGGCGAGGGCGAGGGGCAGGTCGAGGCCGGGCTCATCGACCGTCAGTCCGCCGGCCAGGTTGGCGTAGACGTCGTGACCGGCCAGCCCGACCCCGGCTCGACGACCGAGCACGGCGATCAGCAGCGCCAGGCGGTTCGGGTCGAGGCCGCTGGCGGTCCGGCGCGGCGTCCCGTAGCCGGCCGGGGCGGTCAGGGCCTGGACCTCGACCAGCAGCGGGCGGCTGCCCTCGAGGGTCAGGGCGACGATGCTCCCGGGCGCCGGCGTCGCGTGCTCGACGAGGAACGCCCGGGCTGGGTCCGCGAGCTCGCGGAGGCCGAACTCGCCCATCTCGAAGACGCCGACCTCCTCGGTCGAGCCGAACCGGTTCTTCGCGGCGCGCAGGAGCCGGAGCGCAGCGTAGCGTTCGCCCTCCAGGGCCAGGACCACATCCACCAGATGCTCGAGGGTCTTCGGGCCGGCCAGACTGCCATCCTTGGTCACGTGGCCGACGAGCACGACCGCGATCCCCTCATCCTTGGCCAGCTCCATCAGCCGGTAGGCCGACTCGCGGACCTGGCCCACACTGCCAGCCGGCCCGTCCAGGGCGTCCACCGTGGCGGTCTGGATCGAGTCGACGACGAGCACACTCGGGCGCTCGGTGCGGGCGTGCTCGACGACCCGACCCACCTCGGCCTCGGCGACGACGGCGATCCCCGCCGCCGATGGCCCGGCCAGGATCCCCAGCCGCGCCGCGCGCAGTCGCACCTGGGCAGCCGACTCCTCGCCCGTGGCATAGAGGACGCGGCCCCCGTTCGCCGCGAGCGAGCCGGCGAGGGTCGCCGCCGCCTGCAGGAGGAGGGTCGACTTGCCGATCCCCGGCTCTCCGCCGACGAGGATGATCGAGCCCGGCACGAGACCGCCACCCAGGACCCGGTCGAACTCGCCGATCCCGACCGGGAGGCGGGCGAGCGGGTCCTCGTCGATCGAGCCGAGGGGGACCGGTTGCACCGGGCGGGCCGCTCCCGGCTGGGCGCTCCTTGGCTGACGGCCGCCGGCCGGCTCCCGGACGAGCGTCTCGACCAGGCTGTTCCACGCACCGCACCCCCGGCACTGGCCCTCCCAGCGCAGGAACGCCTCGCCGCAGGACTGACAGACGTACCGGCTCTGGGACCGCGCCACGGCGAGGGCCGGCCTAGCGCGCTTCGACCGGAGTTTTCTCGTCCGCGGCGTGGATGTCGAGACCCATCTCGCCCTTGTCGACAACGATCGTCGTCCCGGGCTCGTACTTGCCAAGCAGGATGTGCTCGGCCAGGACGTCCTCGATCATGTTCTGGATCACCCGCCGCAGCGGCCGGGCGCCGTAGGCCACGTCGTAGCCGATCTTGATGATGTGGTCCTTCGCCTCCTGGGTGACCTCGAGCGACATCTGCTGGGCGCGCAGCTGATCGCGGACGCGGGCGAGCATCAGGTCCACGATCTGGCGGATCTCCTCGACCGTCAGCGAGCGGAAGACGACCGTCGCGTCGATCCGGTTGAGGAACTCGGGTCGGAAGGTGTTCTTCAGCTCGGCCTGGACCTTCTCCCGCATCAGCTCGTAGGAGGACTGCTGGCGGGCCGCCTCGGTGTCGCCGATCGCCCGGAACCCGAGGCCGGCGTTCGTCTGGAGCTGCTTCGCGCCGAGGTTCGAGGTCATGATGATGATGCAGTTGCGGAAGTCGACCCGCCGGCCCTTGGCGTCGGTCAGGTGGCCATCCTCGAGGATCTGAAGCAGGATGTTGAAGACCTCCGGGTGAGCCTTCTCGACCTCATCGAGGAGAACGACCGCATAGCTCTTCCGGCGCACCGCCTCGGTCAGCTGACCGCCCTCGTCGAAACCGACGTAGCCCGGGGGTGCGCCAACCAGCCGACTGACGTTGTGGCGCTCCATGAACTCGCTCATGTCGATCTTGATGAGCGCGTCTTCGCTGCCGAACATGAACTCGGCCAGCGCTTTCGCCAGCTCCGTCTTGCCGACTCCGGTCGGGCCGAGGAAGATGAACGAGCCGATGGGGCGCTTCGGATCCTTCAGGCCCGCCCGGGCACGCCGGACCGCCCGCGAGACGGTCTCGATCGCCTCCTGCTGGCCGATCACCCGGCCGTGGAGCGCCTCCTCCATGTGCAGCAGCCGTTCGGATTCCTCCTGGGCGATCCGGGTCACCGGGATTCCGGTCCACATCGCCACGACCTGGGCGATCTCCTCCTCGCTGACGGTCGGCTGCTCGGCGGTCACCCGGGTCTGCCACTCCTCACGCAGGGTGTCGACCCGCTCGCGCGCCGTCGCCTCGGTCTCGCGCAGCGTGGCGGCCTCCTCGTACTCCTGGGCGTTGATCGCGGCGTCCTTCTCTTTCGTGATCCGCTCGAGCTCACGCTGGGCCTCGCGCAGGGCGGGCGGGGCGGAGGCGTAGCGCAGCCGGACCCGGCTGGCCGCCTCGTCGATCAGGTCGATCGCCTTGTCCGGCAGGTGGCGGTCGGTGATGTAGCGGACCGAGAGATCGGCCGCGGCTCGGATCGCCTCGTCGGTGATCGTCACCCGGTGGTGCTGCTCGTACCGCTCCCGAATCCCCTGCAGGATCTCGATCGTCTGCTCGAGCGTCGGCTCTTCCACGATCACCGGCTGGAAGCGCCGCTCCAGGGCGGCGTCACGCTCGATGTACTTGCGGTACTCGTCCAGGGTGGTCGCGCCGATGCATTGCAGTTCACCCCGTGCCAGAGGCGGCTTCAGGATGTTCGCCGCGTCGATCGCCCCCTCGGCCGCGCCCGCCCCCACGAGCGTGTGCAGCTCGTCGATGAACAGGATCGCGTCGTTCGTGTTCCGCAGCTCTTCGATGATCTTCTTCAGGCGCTCCTCGAACTCGCCGCGGTACTTCGTTCCGGCCACCAGCGAGCCGATGTCGAGGGTCAGGACGCGCTTGTTGGCCAGCGTCTCGGGGATGTCACCGCTCACGATCCGGTGCGCCAGCCCCTCGGCGATCGCGGTCTTGCCCACGCCGGGCTCGCCGATCAGAGCCGGGTTGTTCTTCGTCCGGCGCGACAGGATCTGGATGACTCGCTCGATCTCCTTCTCCCGCCCGATCACCGGGTCGAGCTTGCCCGCCCGGGCGGCCTCGGTCAGGTTGATCCCGAGCTGATCGACGGTTGGGGTCTTGCTCGCTCGCTTCGTCTCCTGAGCAGGACCGGCCGAGGACGACTGGGAGAGGACCCGGATCACCTCGTGGCGGACCTTGTCCAGGTTCACCCCGAGCGACTCGAGGACCCCGGCCGCGATCCCCTCGCCCTCCCGGACGAGACCGAGCAGGAGGTGCTCGGTGCCGATGTAGTTGTGGCCGAGGCGGCGGGCCTCGTCGATCGCGAGCTCGATCACCCGCTTCGCCCGCGGGGTCAGCCCGACCTCGCCGACGACCGGGCGGTCACCCCGGCCGATGATGAATTCGACCGCGGTCCGGACCTTGGGCAGCTCGACGTTCATGTTCTCGAGGACGCGCGCGGCCACGCCCTCGCCCTCGCGGACGAGGCCAAGCAGGAGATGCTCGGTGCCGATGTAGTTGTGGTTGAACCGCTGCGCCTCGTCCTGAGCCAGGGTCAGGACCTTGCGCGCGCGATCCGTGAACTTGTCGAAGCGATCCATCGAGTCGAACGCCTGTGCGATCAGTGCGCCACGAAGCGGCGCTTGGGCCATGCTAGCACGACGGTCCGCCGGCGCAACGCAACGGGAGTCGAGAGCAACCGCCCCCGAGATGCAAAACAGCCCGCCGGAACCCCGGCGGGCTGTCGATCGTGCGCCTGGACGGGCGAGCCCGGTTAGTCGGCCACCTCGACCGGCTCGCCGGCCGGAGCTTCTGCCCCGACCTCGCCCGGAGCAGCCCCGGCCTGGACAGCCTCGGCCTTCGCGGTCTCGGACTCGCCGCCGGCAGCGGCCGGTTCAACGGCGATCGGCTCGGCCGGAGTCGGTTCGACCTCGGCGGCGGCTGCCTCCGCGGGCTCGGCCGCCGCTGTCGCGGGCTCCTCGGGCGCACCCGCGTCCTCGACCCGTGCCTCGGCCTCCGAGGCGGCCACCTGCTGGCGGATCTGGGCGAACGCGGCGGCCAGGGTGTTGTCGATCCCGCCCTCCGGCTCCTGGACGGCGTCGGCCATCGAGAAGCTCCGCTCCGGGCGCCCTCGGCGCTCCGGCCGCGGGGCGCTCGGGGCAGGCGCGGGACGGGCCGGCGGCTCCTCGGCCTGCTTCAGGCTGAGCCCGAGGCGATGGCGCTCCGAGTCGAGGGAGATGATCTTCAGCTTCAGCGTCTGGCCCTCGTGAACGACATCGCCCGGGTGGGCCACCCGCTGGTGGGAGAGCTCGCTGATGTGGATCAGGCCCTCGAGGCCATCCCGGACACGAACGAAGGCACCGAAGTTCACGAGCTTCGTCACCGTGCCCTCGATGACGTCGCCGACCTTGAAGTCGGCGACCGTCGAATGCCACGGGTCCGGCTGGAGGCGGCGGACCGAAAGGCTGATCCGGCCGCGCTCGTGATTGATGTCGATGACCTCGGCCTCGACCTCGTCGCCGACCTTGTACCCGGCCTCGGGGTTGTTCACCTTGTTCCACGACAGCTCGCTCTTGTGGACGAGGCCGTCGATTCCGCCGAGATCGATGAACACGCCGAAGGGAGCGATCGAGCGGACCGTGCCCTTCACCTTCTGGCCGACCTGGAGACTGCTGAACAGCTCGTCCCGCTTCTCGCGGCGCTCCTCGTAGAGGGCGACCTTCTCGGACAGGATCAGGCGGTTCGCCTTGCGGTTCACCTCGAGGATCTTCAGGCGCAGCTTCCGGCCGACGAACGGCTGGAGTTTCTCGGCGATCTCCTGGGCGGCGTCGCGCGGCTGGTCGTTCTGCGGCCGGCGGGGGAAGTCGACGATCTGGCTGATCGGCACGAAGCCGCGGATTCCGCAGTCGACGATCAGACCGCCCTTGTTGTGGTCGATGACCGGCGCCTCGATGATCGTGCCCGCCTCGAACAGCTCCTGCATCGAGCGCCACTTGCGCTCCAGGCCGGCGCGCCTGAGCGACAGGACGACGTGGCCCTCCTGGGACTCGGGCTGGAGGACATACACGAGGACGGTGTCCCCAATCGCCAGCTGCGGCTGGGACTCGGCGTGCCGGCCGTACAGTTCACGGTTCGACACGACCCCTTCGCTCTTGGCCCCGATGTCGACGAGGATCTCGTCCTTGTCGATCCTGACGACGGTTCCCTCGACCACGTCGCCGTGCTTGAAGCTCTTGATCTCGCCGTCCTGCTCGGCGAGCAGCTCCTCCATCGTCGTCGGCTCGGGGCCGGGCGCGACGGGCGAACCGGAAACCTCTTCTTCTTCCGCGGCAGCGCCCGGCGCATCCGCCACGTCCATGGCGCTCAGCGGCTCGGGGCGATCCGCCCCCACGGGCGGTTCTGTGTTCGCCGCCACGGACGGCGCGAGTTCGGTGTCCATCGTCGGGGTCGCGGCGGGCTCGTCCGCGACGGCGATCGTCGCGACGGCCTCCTCGGACGCCGTGGTTGCGACGGAGGCAGGTGCCTCCGGCTCCGGCGCGGTCCCGCCCAGCTGCTCTTCGGTCAAGTGAATCGTCTCTCCTGTTCGTGAATTTCGCCCCGCTGAATCAGGAACGGCCTGAGCCTCGCTCAAGCCGTTGAGACGATCAGCTGGTCCGTTGCTTGCTGGGCCTCGGTCCGCTCCTTCGTGGTCCACCGCTTGGGAGACTCTTCAACTGTCCTGCCCGTCAGGGCCGAGCGAGAATAGCACACCCGATCGCGGCCCTACAATGACCGTCTCGTGCCCGAACTGCCGGATCTCGCCGTCGTCGCCGAGGCCTTCAACGCCGCCCTGGCTGGCCGGCCGATCGTTGATGCGCTCGCCCCGGGGCCGCTCGCCGTGCGCGGCACACCAGGAGAACTCGCGGCTCTGATCGGCCAACGGATCAGACGGATCGAGCGGACCGGCAAGTTCATCGTCCTGACCCTGGAGCGCGACCGGGTGGTCGTCAACCCGATGCTCAGCGGCCGATTCCAGCTGGCCGGGGCGGGGGCCGCCCGACCGGCGCGGACCGCGCTCGTCCTCGCGCTCGGAGGGCGGCCGTCCCCGCCGGCGGACCCGGCACCGTGGACGGCCGGCGCACCATGGTTGCCGGCGGACGAAGCGAGCCTCGAGGTTCGCTTCCGTGACCCGACGCAGATGGGCAAGGTCTACCTCCTGCCGGCCGGCGTCCAGCGGGCAGTGCCCGGCTTCGAGGCGCATGAGCGCGGCCCGGACGCGGACGACCCCGACCTCACGATCGAGGTCTGGCAGACCCGGATCCGCCGTCACTCGGGAGAGCTCAAGAACCTGCTCCGGAACCAGGCCTTCGTGGCCGGGATCGGCAACGCCTACAGCGACGAGATCCTCCACGCCGCCCGGTTGTTGCCCTTCCGGCGGCGGTCGAGCCTGGCGAGCGAGGAGGTGGACGAGCTCTACACCGCGATGCGGAGGACACTCACGACCGCGGTGGAGGTGTTGCGCGAGCGGGTGCCGCCCACCTTCGAGCGGCAGGTCCGGGACTTCTTCGCCGTCCACGGCCGGGGCGGCCTGCCCTGCCCCCGGTGTGGCGGTCGGATCAGCCAACTCTCGTCGGGCGGATTCGTCACCTCGTTCTGCCGGGCCTGCCAGCGCTGACCGCGTCGCGGCTGCCGCCATCCGCTCCGGGTGGCTCCATCGCCGGGGCTCGCAGCTCGTGCCGGCATCATCCGCCAACCGGCCATGGTCCGGGCCGGCTCGGGTCAGGGGAGGGCGAGAACCTGGCCAACCCTGATCAGCGAGGGATCGGCGATCCCGTTCAGCTGCTGAATGATCCGGACGGTGGTCCCGAAACGGGCTGCGATCGCGAACAGGGTGTCGCCCGAGCGGACGGTGTACCTCCGCGTCGGCGAAGGCAGCGCGGACGAGCTCGGGGCGGCGGTCGGGCCAGGCTCGAGGCCGCCCGGCTGAGCGGACGATGACGGGCCGGCCGACGGCACCGGGGTGACCGGGGCCGGGCTCGGAGGCAGCTGCCCGGTGGCCGATGGCGCCGGGGTCGCCTCGATGGCCGCCGGACTGGGCGATCCGACGGCCCCCGGCAAGCCGGCGGTTCCCGGCTGCGCCTCGCCGGACCGGGAGATGACGATCGCCACGACCGCGACGACCATGAGCAGGGCCAGTCCCGCCTGGCCCCCTCGTCGCGACCAGGCAAGCGCCCGGCGCAGGCGCGGCGGCACCGGCTCGAGCACGATCGGAGCCGTCCTGACGACCGGCCGAAGGGATCCTTCGACTCCCGCGGACCGCCGGCCGGGGCGGGCTTCGGTGGCGGCGATGAACGTCGCGCAGGTGGAGTGATCGACGGTCAGACAGAGCCTGCGCTGCTTCGGGAGGGCGAGCCGGGCTGGCGGATCGACGGCGGTGCACCGATGCTCGCGCGCCGGCTTGGGACTGCGCCAGCCGCCGTCGGTCGCGAGGTACGGGCAGAGCCTCCCCGCCCAGGGCACTGGCTCAGGCGGGACCGGCGCACCGACCGGCGCATCCGGACCGGCGGCATGGGGAACTGTCATCCCGGCAAGGATAACGAACGCACGGCTCGGCCACCGCCCGGGGTGCTCTCCGCCTCGACCGGATGCCCGACCGACGTTGGAGCCGCGGGAGCGCCGGATCAACCGCCGGGGGCACCGGTCCCCCGGTGGCACGCTGGCCCGGAAACGCAGAAATCCTGGCGACGACCTATGTTCCCGAAAGGCTGCCCTCTCAGTATCTTCGGCGCTGGAGAGCTTAACTTCCGTGTTCGGGATGGGAACGGGTGTGGCCTCTCCGCTAGAGTCACCAGGATTTCCTGCGTCTGGATGTGGTTCGGCAGCGGCTCATCGTCCCGGCTCGTGCCGGGACGGGGCGCCTTCAAAGGAGATCGTCGATTCAGAGTGTCACGCTCGCCGAGGCGAGCGGAGGATCATCACGAAACAGCTCCTCACCCTGGGTCGAGCGACCCTTGGTCAGTTGCTGAAGAGGTCAAGCCCTCGACCATTAGTACGGCTCAGCTTCATCCGTCACCGGACTTCCACATGCCGCCTATCAAGCAGGTAGTCTCCCTGCGGTCTTACCCGGTTGACCCGGTGGGGAACCTCATCTTGAGGCGAGCTTCGCACTTAGATGCTTTCAGCGCTTATCCCGACCGAACATAGCTACCCAGCGGTGCCCTTGGCAGGACAACTGGCACACCAGCGGTTCGTCCACTCCGGTCCTCTCGTACTAGGAGCAGCTCCTCTCAAGTTCCCTACGCCCACGATGGATAGAGACCGAACTGTCTCACGACGTTCTGAACCCAGCTCGCGTGCCGCTTTAATTGGCGAACAGCCAAACCCTTGGGACGTACTTCCGCCCCAGGATGCGACGAGCCGACATCGAGGTGCCAAACGGTGCCGTCGATGTGAACTCTTGGGCACCATCAGCCTGTTATCCCC
>JAKAHU010000348.1 GCA_021825385.1 Chloroflexota bacterium
TTGGTTGGCGGGACGCGGTCCGCCTCTTGTCAGCCTTTGGGCGGCCGGTTGGCCGCCACGTGACGGCTCCACTCCGAAGTCCGGTCGTCGCCGGTCACGGTGCTCCCGTGCCAGCCGCAGACGCAGGTCACCGTCTGGGCGCGGTGCTTGTACTCGGCGATGACGTGCTTGGGCGCCTGATCGACCGCCGGCGGCCGGCTGATGGGAGGGGCCATTGGCTACGCGGCCTGGACCTTCGCGGCGCGCGGGCCCCGGGGGCTCGACTCGATCTCGAACGAAACCTTCTCGCCGCCCACGAGGCGGTCGAAGTCGAGCGAGCGCTCGAGCCCGTCCCGGTGGAAGAAGTAGTCCTTGCCGTCCTCGGCGGTGATGAAGCCGAACCCGCGGTCGGCGACGACCTTCTTGATGGTGCCGGTGGCCATGTCAGCCTCTTTCGTCTTCTCGAACTCGTGTCGATCGACGCACGGTCGGTTCGAGAAAGCGACGGTCGACCAGGCGGGACCCCCGAGCTGGGGGCCCATCAGTCTACTCCCGAACGGGGCTGGCCGTGAGCACCCTGGCCGCCCCGGTCGCCCGAGCGGGGCCCGACCCGCCGCATCCACCGCTCGCAGGTGCGTCATCATGGATCGATGACCGAGACCGCCGATGTGATCGTCGTCGGGGCCGGCGTCCAGGGCGCCAGCCTCGCCTTCCACCTCGCCCGGCGCGGGCTGCGCGTCCTCGTCCTCGAGCGGGGGACGGTCGCCAGCGGGGCGACCGGACGCTCCTCAGGCTTCGTGCGGATGCACTACGACCTCGAGGCCGAGTCACGTCTGGCCTGGGCCTCGTTCCCGTACTTCCGTGACTGGGCCGAGCGAGTCGGGGCGGGCGATTGCGGCTTCGTCCAGACGGGGTTCATCGAGCTCGTCCCGGCCACGCTCGTCGACAATCTCCGGGCGAACGTCGCGATCCACCAGCGGATCGGGATCCCGACCAGCGTGATCGGACCCGACGAGGTGGCCCGCCTCCTGCCGGGGATCGTCACCGACGACGTCGTGGCGGCGGCCTGGGAGCCGGAGTCCGGGTATGCCGATCCGGCCGGGACCGCGGCCGGCTTTCTGGCGGCGGCCCGCGCCCGGGGCGCCCGCCTGGTCCAGGGTTGCCGGGTCGAGTCGGTCGTGGTCGAGGGCGAGCGGGTGGTCGGTGTGGCGACCGAGCGGGGACCGTTCGCCGCGCCGGTCGTGGTCGATGTCGCCGGCGCCTGGGCGGCCGAACTCGCCCGGACGGTCGGTCTCGACGTCCCGGTCCAGGCTTGGCGCCACGACACCGCCTACTTCGGCCTGCCGGTCGGGCGGTCGGCGGACTTCCCGATCGTGATCGACAACATCGACGAGGTCTACTTCCGCCCCGAGGGCCGGGAGCTGATGCTCGTTGGGCTCGAGACGAACAACGAGATCGGCGGTTCGCCGGACCGGCCGCTCACCTCGCTCCACCAGGGCGCGGTCGAGGAGATGGTCGGCCGGATCTGCGCCCGGGTCCCCTGGATGAGCGGCGGGACGCTGCGCACGGCCCATGGTGGCCAGGACGGGATCACGCCCGACCAACGGGCGATCCTCGACCAGGCCGGTCCGGACGGGTTCTATCTCGCCTGCGGGTTCTCGGGGACCGGGTTCAAGACCGCGCCGGCGGTGGGCGCCTGCCTGGCCGAGCTGATCCTCGACGGCCGGGCGACGACCGTCGACATCTCCGGCTTCACCCTGCGCCGGTTCGCCGAGGGGAGGCGCCTCGTGGGCGAGCACCCATACGACCTGCTCTGGCGCTGAGGCAACGCTGGCGCTGAGGCAACGCTGGCGCTGAGGCAGCCACCGCGCGGCCGAGGTGGTGGCCACGGGAGCGGGGGCGTCCGGACTACCGCCAGCCGCTCCACCAGTGGGCGAAGCGGCCGGGTGCGAACGGGGCCAGATCGATCCCCGGCGCTCGTCCGGTGACCAGGGCGGCGATCACCCGGCCCGTTGACGGGGCCAGGGTCAGTCCGAGCATGTTGTGACCGGCCGCGACGAGGACCCGCGACCGACCCGGCAGCCGGCCGATCATCGGCAGCCCGTCGGGGGTCATCGGGCGTGGCCCGACCCATTCCGCCGTGCGCTGCTGCCAGTCGATTCCGGAGAGGTAGCGGCTGGCGGCGCCCGCGATCGCGCGCACCCGGCGGTCGTTGAAGCGGTCGACCGAGCCGTCGAACTCGATCGTCCCGGCCAGGCGGAGCCGGTCGCCGATCGGGGTCGCCACGACGTGCGCGTCGGCGAGGTAGATCGCCCGCGCCGGCATGACCGCAGGCTCGACGGCGAAGCTGTAGCCCTTGCCCGGGACGAGGCCGAGCCGGAGGCCGAGCATCCGGCACAGCCGGTCGGACCAGACCCCGCTGGCGATCACGACCTGGCCGGCCTCGGTGGGACCCGCGCTCGTCTCGAGCGAGACGGACGGCCCCTGGTCGCGCAGCCCGGTCACCTCGGCCTGCTCGATGATCGCAACACCCCGCTCCCGGAGGCGGGTCGCGAGCGCGTCGACGAAGCCCGACGGATCGAGCCAGCGCTCGCCGGGCTGGACGAAGCCGGCCTGGGCCGCAGCCGACAGAGACGGCTCGAGCCGGCGCAGCTCGTCGGCCTCGAGGAGCGGGCCGGGCGGGGCGGCGTACCCCTGGTCGGCCATCCGCACCAGCCCGTTCCGGGCCGCTGTCGCGCTCCCGCGCGTGGCGCAGGCGAACAGGTAGCCGTCGTCGTGACTCTCACCGAGCGCGCCCGCCGCGGCCAGCTCGTCGTAGGCCCCGAACGTCATCCGGCCGAGCTGCGCGAGCGCCGCGCCGCCCGCGGCGTA
>JAKAHU010000349.1 GCA_021825385.1 Chloroflexota bacterium
CGACCCCCAGCTCGCCGGCCAGCTCCCGCCAGCGCGCCTCCTCGTCGGGCGTGCCGGGCGTGCCGATCAGGCGCAGGCGCAGCCCGGGGTCATCACCGTGGAGCTGGGCGAAGGTGCGCAGGAGCGTCTCGATCCCCTTGGTCGCCTTCCGGGCCCCGACGTAGAGCAGCTCGTGCGGGTCGCGGGCGCCCGGGTCACCAACCGGGAAGCCGTCGATCGGGACGGCGTTCGGAAGGGTGCCGATCTGATCGTCCAGACCGAGCCGGGCCGCCAGCTCTCGGCCCAGGCTCGCGCTCACCGCGACGAGGCGCCGGCCGGGCCCGACGAGCGCCCGATAGGCGTCGCGCGCCAGCGGATCGGCGAGCTCGTCCGGGGCGGTCGAGGCGTGCTCGCTCGTCAGCAGTGGCCGTCCGAGCCGCTCGGCCAGGTCGACCGCGGCGAGTCCGTCGGGCAGGCCGGTGTGGGCGTGGACGAGATCGATCGGGCGCCGCCCGGCGAGCCCGAGACCGAACGGGACGAGGGCCCGCCGATGGGCCTCGACGACGTCGTCGGGTCGCCGGCGTGAGCCGTCCAGGATGACCGGCAGCCGGGCGACCGGCACGCCGGGCACGCCCCAGGCGGCGGGCCGGGACTCGGCCTCGACGGTCCCCAGCGGGCCCGCGAGCAGCTCGGCCGCCGCCGCGGCCCGCTCCGGCCGGGTCGCCTCGTTGCCGCGGACGCCGGTCGGGTCGAACGAGGCGACCGTCACCCTCACTCCGGCAGCGCGCAGGGCGGCCACGTGGTCGGCCACGAAGGAGCCCCGGCCGGGAGCGTCCCAGGAGGGGTACCAGCGGGCGACGACGAGGACGTGGAGGCTCATGGCCGCAAGTATGCCGATCGGAGCGCCGCCCGGACCAGCGGCGCCCGGACCAGCCGGGCCCGGACCGTCGAAGGGCCGGGGGCGCGTTCAGGCGGCCGGCGCACGGCGAACGTGTTGCGAACTGCGCAGCAGCCCATCGCTCCGAGTGCGCGATTCGTTGTCTTGCGGAAGGCATTCTGCTAGTGTCGAATCCGGTCCCCGCCATCAGACCCACCGGGCCGGGGTCCCAGGAGCCGGCGCCGGGGGGCGGACGCAGGAGGGCAGTCGATGGCACAGGCGCGGGAGCGACCGCTCGGCATCCGCGCCCGCGACGAGGTCTCGGACCTCGACAAGCGGATCATCGAGCACCTCCAGCAGGACGGTCGGCGGCCGTTCACCCAGATCGCGGCCGAGATCGGCGTCTCCGAGGCGGCCGTCCGGGCCCGGACGAACCGGCTCGTCGAGCGCGGGATCATCCAGATCGTCGGTGTCACCGACCCGCTCCGGCTCGGCTTCCAGCAGATGGCGATGATCGGCGTCCGGTGCGAGGGGGACAAGCTCGTCTCGGTGGCCGAGAAGATCGCCGAGTTCCCCGAGGTCGACTACGTCGTGATCACGGCCGGGACGTACGACCTGCTGATCGAGACCGTCTGCGAGGACAACGCGGCCCTGCTCACGTTCCTGGCCGACCGGCTGCGAACGATCGACGGTGTCCGCGACACGGAGACGTTCGTCTACCTGCGGATGGTCAAGCAGACCTACCAGTGGGGGACGCGCTGAGCGCTTCGTCGCACCGGGCGGTCGGACGCGCCAGCCTCGGCCCCTCCCGGCCGGGGGCGCGAATCGCGGTGCCGGTCGGCACCGTTTGCCGCGGATGGTACGAAGGTACCGCCCCTCGCACCGCTAAGATGGGCTGGAACGGGCGGCGCCACGCTGCGCCCGAGTTCGCGAGGCCCTGAACGTTGCCGGTCGAACCGGTCCTGCTCCTGCTCCTGATCGCGATCCTGGCGAACGTCGCGCTGATGACGGCACTCGTCGTGCCCGAGATCCTCGGGCGCGGCGGGTCGTTGCGTGCCGGCGACGATGACTCCGGGGCGGACGTTGCCGGGTTCGGTGCGGTCGTCGGCGGCGAGCCCCCTGGCGCCGACGACGTCGGGATCCCGACGGCGGCCCACGACCGGGTCGTCCGGATCGTGAGCTGGTCGTTCATCATCCTCGCCTCGACGATCGTCGCGATCACCGGGCTCTGGCCCGCGGCCCAGACGGCGATCCTCGTCCTCCTCGCCGGCGCCGGGCTGTTCGTCCTCGTGGTCCACGATCTCCTGCCGCCGACGGCACTCGGGCGGGCCAAGTTCGTCCTCGAGGCCTCGTTCGCGCTCACCTTCGTCACCGTTCTGGTCCTCCTCACCGGCGGTGCCGCGAGCCCCTTCTTCTACGCCTACCCGCTGATCGTGGCCGGCGCCGCGCTCATCGTCCGGCCGGTGACGACGGCGCTCCTGGCCCTGGTCGCCAGCGGCGGCTACCTGGCCGCCAGTGTCCTGGCTCCGGCCGGCTTCTCGCCCACTCCGGCCACGATCGCCACGGTCGCAATCAACCTGACCGCGCTCGTCCTCCTGGCCTACGTCGCGATGGCGGTCGGGCGCGAACAGCGCCGCTCCCGCGACGCGGCGATCCGGCTGTCGACGATCGACCCGCTGACCGGGCTGTTCAACCGCACCTTCTTCTTCGCCGCGGTCGAACGGGAGATCGCCCGCAGCGCCCGCTCGGGCCGCGGCTTCTGCCTGCTGATGATGGATCTCGACGGGCTGAAGACGGTGAACGATCGCTGGGGCCACTTCGTTGGCGACCAGGTCCTGCGCGGGGTCGGCGAGGTGATCCGGCGGGGCATCCGGCGGATCGACACGCCGGCCCGGTACGGTGGCGACGAGTTCGTCGTCCTCCTGCCCGAAACCGATCCCACCGGTGCGTTCGTCCTGGCCGAGAAGATCCGCCAGGGTGTCGCGGCACTCT
>JAKAHU010000095.1 GCA_021825385.1 Chloroflexota bacterium
CACGACCCCGACCTCCTCGGGACCCACCCTGGCCGCCGGCGTGGACTCGCTCGCCGAGCTGTTCGTTCGCCACCCCGAGCGCCGCTACGTGATGTTCGGCGGCAAGGGTGGCCTCGGCAAGACGACCTTTTCGGCGGCCACCGCGTTCTGGCTCGCGCAGCAGGGCAAGAAGGTCCTCGTCTTCTCGGTCGACCCGCAGGCCAGCCTCTCGGACATCTTCCAGCAGGACATCTTCGGCAAGGGCCCGGTGAAGATCATGGACAACCTGTGGGCCCAGGAGATCGACGCGGACAGCCACATCAAGGCTTATCAGGACGAGATTCGGCACAAGATCCTCGACATGTACGGGCTCGAGGAGGTGCCCCAGGAGATCGAGGACTACATCCAGGCGGCCTCGGCCGAGCCGGCGATGGAGGAGAGCGCGATCTTCGACTCCGTCGTCGACATCGTCGTCCAGGGCGACTACGACTACTACATCTACGACCTCGTCCCGCTCGGCCATGCGCTCTACTACCTCTCGATGGCCAAGGTCTACGACGAGTGGATCGGCAAGATCACCCGGCTGCGCGAGGAGATGCGGGAGTACGAGGAGGTCGCCGCCCGGATGCGGCGCCAGAAGGAGGTCGACGAGGACCAGATCCTGTCCGAGCTCCAGTACATCCGCGGGCGGATCAACAGCGCCTCGCGCATCCTCACCGACCGCGAGCGAACCGCCTTCTTCTTCGTGGTCGTGCCCGAGCCGATGATCCTGCTCGACACGCGCAAGGCGGCCGAGCTGTTTGCCAAGTTCGACGTCCCCGTCGGGGGATACGTCGTCAACCGGGTGCTGCCGGCCGAGCTGGCGCGCGAGGCCAACGTCCCGGCCTACCTGCGCCACCGGATGGAGCTGCAGGGTGAGCAGCTCGAGGAGATCCGGCGCACGTTCGGCAACGAGGTCCTGGCCTACGTGCCGGAACTCGAGCGCGACGTGACGGGGCTGCCAATGATCGAGCGGCTGGCCGGGATCATGTACGCGGGGGTCACGCTGAAGACGGGAGGTGCGCGATGAGCACGGCTGTTGCGGCCCGGGACGCGCTCGTCGAAACCTCGATCTCGGACTTCTTCGCCAGCCACCCCGGCCTGCGCTATGTCTTCTTTGGCGGCAAGGGTGGCGTGGGCAAGACGGTCATGGCCGGCATGACGGCTGTCCGCCTGGCGCGCCAGGGACGGCGGGTCCTGCTCGCCTCGACGAACCCGGTGCACAGCCTCTCCGGTCTCCTGGGCCAGGACGTCTTCGGCCGCCACGTGCCGGTCGAGGGCGTCGAGAACCTGTGGGCCTACGAGATCGACACCAAGGATGCGATCGAGCGCTCGAAGCACGAGATCCGCGAGAAGATCCAGTGGTTCCTCAAGTTCGCCGAGATCTCGACCAAGGCCGAGGAGTTCGTCGAAGCCGCGACGATGAACCCGGCCTTCGAGGAGTCGGCCATGTTCGAGAACATGGTCGATCTGATGTTCAAGGACGAGTACGACGTCTACGTGTTCGACACAGCGCCGACGGCCAACGCCCGTCGCCTCCTGGGGATGTCGAAGGTGTACGGGCTGTGGGTCCAGAAGATGCTCAAGTCGCGCGAGGAGGCGCAGTCGCTGCGCGAGGCCCTCTCCTTCACCAAGAAGAAGGAACAGGACCCGCTGATGACCTACCTGATCGACTTCCGCGAGCGGATCCACCATGCCCGTGAGTTGCTCACGGACCCCGCCAAGACCGCCTTCTTCTTTGCGACGCTGCCCGAGGCGTTACCGATCGCGGTGATCCGCCGGTTCATCGACTGGTTCACCGACTTCGGGATCCCGGTCGGCGGGGTGATCGTCAACGGCGTCATCTCGCCGGGCAAGGACGAGGAGCTGCCCGAGTTCGTGCGCAACCGGATCGCGATGCAGGAGGAATACCTGGCCGAGATCCGGAACCGCTTCGATGGCCAGGTCCGGGGCGTCCTGCCCCTGTACGACGCCGATATCCGGGGCATCGCGGCCCTCGAGCAGGCAGCCGCGGCGCTGTTCGCCGCGCCGCGAGCGGCGTCGCAGGCAAGCGGATAACCACCACCGCGCGCCGTGCTATCCTCGCCGCCTCACGGCGAGAACCGAGAAGAGTAGCGTTCCAACTGGCCTTGCAGAGAGCACGGCGCTGGTGCGAGCCGTGCGGCACACGGACGTGAACGTCGCTCGCGAGCCGAGACGGGAAGGCGCCCGATAGCGCGCCATGAGGGTGCTCGCTGGCCCGCCGCGGGCCCGCGGCCGCGATGACCGGCCCGGCCGAGCACCGAACCAGCTGGTGGTACCACGACCCCGTTCGTCCGCTGGGCGAGCGGGGCGTTTCGTTTCAGGGAGACGACGATGGCACAGACGACCGAGCAGACGACCGGATCAGGCGGCCTGGCGAAGGCCTACCGGCCGTCGGAGGTCGAGGGCCCGATCTACGAGCGCTGGCTCGCGGCCGACGTGTTCGCGCCCGACGGCGCCGGCTCGCGGGCCGACGAGCGGCTCGAGCCGTTCGTGATCATCCAGCCTCCGCCCAACGTCACCGGCTCGCTCCATCTCGGCCACGCCCAGCGTTCCTCGGTCGAGGACCTGATGGTCCGCCACGCCCGGATGCTCGGTCACCCGACGCTCTGGCTGCCGGGACTCGATCACGCCTCGATCGCGGCCCAATTCGTGCTCGACCGGATCCTGGCCGCCGAAGGGGAGACGCGCCAGAGCCTCGGGCGCGAGCGCTACCTGGCCCGGATGTGGCGCTTCGTCGAGGAGACGAAGACGACGATCCTGACCCAGCAGCGGCGGGTCGGGGCCTCGCTCGACTGGAGCCGGTTGCGGTTCACGATGGACGAGGTCTCGGCCCGAGCCGTCCGGGAGTCGTTCGCCCGGCTCTACCGCGAGGGCCTGGCCTACCGGACCGAGGCGCTCATCAACTGGTGCCCGGGCTGCCGGACGAGCGTCTCCGACCTCGAGGTGATCCCGACCCCGGAAACCGGGACCCTGTGGTCGATCCGCTATCACCTGCTCTCTCCCGACGGCCGCCCGGATCCCGAGGCAACGATCACCGTCGCCACGACCCGCCCGGAAACGATCCTCGGCGACACGGCGGTGGCGGTCCACCCCGATGACCCGCGCTATCGCGACCTCGTCGGGCGGATGGCCCTGATCCCGTTCGTCGATCGGCCGGTCCCGATCATCGCCGACGCCGTCGTCCAGCGCGAGTTCGGCACGGGGGCGGTGAAGATCACCCCCGCCCACGACCAGGACGACTACGCCACCGGGCAACGGCATGGGCTGCCGGCGATTGACATCCTCGAGGACGATGGACGGATCAACGCCCGCGGCGGCCCATTCGCCGGGCTCGATTGGGCCGACGCGCGGCGGGAGATCCTCGGCCGGCTCGAGCTGGCCGGCGACGTCGTCGCCGCGACCCCCCACGAGATGCTGATCGGGCGCTGCCAGCGGTCCAACGACGTCATCGAGCCGCGCCTGAAGACGCAGTGGTTCATCCGGACCAAGCCCCTTGCCGAGGGCGCCCTCGCCGCCACGCGGTCCGGCCGGACGCGGATCCTGCCCGAGCGGTTCGTCAAGGTCTGGGAGCACTGGCTGACCGAGATCCGAGACTGGAACGTCAGCCGCCAGCTCTGGTGGGGCCACCGGATCCCGGCCTGGTACTGTCCGGACGGCCACATCACCGTCTCGGCCGAACGGGACGGCCCGACCGCCTGCGAGGTGTGCGGGCGCCCGGCCGCCGAGCTGCAGCAGGACCCGGACATCTTCGATACCTGGTACAGCTCGGGCCTGTGGCCGTTCTCGACCCTCGGCTGGCCCGAGCAGACCGATGACCTGCGCCGCTTCTATCCGGGCTCGGTCATGGAGACCGCCTACGACATCATCTTCTTCTGGGTCGCCCGGATGATGATGCTGGGCATCCACTTCCTGGAGCGGCCGCCCTTCCACACCGTCTACCTGAGCGGGATCGTGCGTGACCCGTACGGCCAGAAGATGTCGAAGACGAAGGGCAACGTCGTCGACCCGCTCGAATCGATCGACGAGTTCGGCGCCGACGCCCTCCGGTTCGCCCTGATCCATGGCACCGCGCCCGGCAACGACATGCGACTCGGGCGCGAGAAGCTCGAGAACGGCCGCAACTTTGCGAACAAGCTCTGGAACGCGGCCCGCTTCGTGCTCGGGGCTCGTCCGCCGACGATCGCCCCGGACGCCGTCCGCCGGGCGCCCGATCCGGCCGGCCTCGGCCCGGCCGAGCGCTGGATCCGCTCGCGCCTGGCGGCGACCGTGGCGGCCGTCGACCGGGCGATCGGGGACTACCAGTTCGGGGAGATGACCCGCGCCCTGTACGACGCGGTCTGGAGCGAGTACTGCGACTGGTATCTCGAGTTCGCCAAGGTCCGCCTGGCCGATCCGAGCCTCGGGCCGGCCGAGCGCGAGGCGACCTGGTGGACGCTGGTCGAGACCCTCGATACGTACCTGCGCCTGCTCCACCCGGTGATGCCGTTCGTGACCGAGGCGATCTGGGGAGCGCTGCCCCATGATCCGGCGGACCCGGATCTGCTGATCGTGGCTCGCTGGCCGGTCGCGGGCGGGCGTGACGCGACCGCGGAGGAGGAGCTCGGGGCCCTGATCGAGCTCGTCCATGCCATCCGCAACGCGCGCGCCGAGGCCCGCATCGAGGCGGCCACGTGGCTGCCGGTCGAGGTGTACGTGCCGGCCCGGCTCGGCCCGACCTTCGAGGCCCTGAAGCCGGCGCTCGAGCGTCTTGCCCGAGCCCGGCCGCTGACCCGTCACGCGACGAGCGAGGCGCTCGTGGACGCCGCCCGGGCCGGGGCCCTGTCGGTGATCGCGGGCGAGCTCGAGGCGGTGGTCGTGCCGCCGGCCGCGGTCGGGGCGAGGGCGGACCTCGAGCGGGCCCGCCTGGAGAAGGAGCTGGCCGAGGCGGAGCGGCTCCTCGCCGCGGCCCGGGCCCGCCTGGCCGACGAGCGGTTCACCGAGCGGGCCCCGAGCCACGTCGTCGAGGGCGCCCGGGTCCGGGCGGCCGAGCTGGCCGATCAGGTGGCGCGGCTGCGGAGCCGCCTCGGCCGAGCCTGACCGAGGGACTGGCCAGAGCGGGCGGTGGCCCGGGCGCCGGCGGCGCCGGTCAGCCTTTCACCGCGCCGCCGGTGATGCCCCGCACGAAGTAGCGCTGGAGCGAGAAGAAGACGAGCAGCGGCAGGGCCATCGACAGGAACGCCGCCGCCATCAGGTACTGCCATTCGCCGCCGAGCGAGTTGGACAGGTTGGCCACGGCCACCGTGAGCGGCAGATTGGGGGCGTTTGCGGCCCCGATGTAGATGAGCGCCACGAGCAGGTCGTTCCACACGAAGAGGAACTGGAAGATCGCCAGGGCGGCGATCGCCGGCACGCTCATCGGCACAGCCAGACGGAAGAAGGCGGTCGCCGGGCCGGCCCCGTCGATGGCCGCCGATTCGAACACCTCGCGCGGCAGCCCACCCATGTAGTTGCGCAGCAGGTAGATCGCGAACGGCAGGCCATAACCGGTATGGGCCAGCCAGATCGATAGGAACGAGCCGGCCAGGGCGGTGTCGCCGACCTTGACCTCGCGGAACAGCTTGAGGATCGGGACGAACGTCGTCTGGAGCGGGATGACGAGCAGGCCGACGACGACCACGAACAGGATGTCGCGGCCGCGGAAGTTCATCCAGGAGAAGGCGAACGCGGCGAAGGCGGCCACCGCGATCGGGATGACCGTCGAGGGGATCGCGATGAACAGGCTGTTGACGAACGCGCCGCCGAGCCCGTTCACGTTCAGGACGTGCTCGTAATTGTCGAGCGTGAAGCGCCACGGCGGAGCGATCGAGGTCCACCAGCCCGAGCTCGAGACATCGGCCGGGGTCCGGAACGAGTTGAACAGCATGCCGAATGTCGGGACGAGCCAGAGGATCATGATTCCGAGGACGGCCAGGTGCAGCAACAGCCGCCGGCCAAATCGGTGGCCGAAGCGAACGAGGCTCGCCGTCGCCAGCGCGGCGAGCGATCCGGTCGCCGTCACCGGATCGCCTCCTGCTGACGGAACCGCCGGATGTTGACGGCCATCACCGGAACGATCAGCAGGAGCAGGATCACGGCCACCGCGCTTGCCCGGCCGGGCTGCCCGAAGCGGAACAGCTCGGCATACATCTGGTTGGCGATCACCTGCGTGTCGAAGGCGCCGTTGGTCATCACGTACACGATGTCGAACGCCTTCAGGGCGGTGATGATCATCGTCGTCGAGACGACCGCGATCGTCGGCATCAGGAGCGGGAAGGTAATGCTTCGAAACACCTGGAGCTCGTTTGCCCCGTCCACCCGGGCGGCCTCGAGCAGTTCGGTGTTGATCGCCTTGAGGGCGGCGGACAGGATGACCATGCAAAACCCGGTCCAGATCCAGGCCGCGACGATGATCAGCATGACCGTGTTGAGCGGCGCATCCTGGAGCCAGGTGATCGGGTCGAGCCCGAGCCCGACCACGACCGCGTTGAGCGTGCCCGTCTGGGGTTCGCTCGGCGGGCGGTAGGCGAACATGAAGTTCCAGATCACACCGGCGCCGACGAAACTGATCGCCAGGGGCAGGAAGACGACCGACTTGGCCGTCGACTCGTAGCGCACGCGGTCGAACAGGATCGCCGCGACCAGGCCGCCTCCAACCGCGAACAGCGTCAGCAGCACCAGCCAGATGATGTTGTTGCGCAGCGAGGCCAGGGTCGCCCCGTTGCTGAAGAAGTACTCGTAGTTCGCCAGCCCGACGAAGTTCCTCGAGAACCGGTCCTGGAAGCTCAGGACGATCGTGTTGAGGGTTGGGTAGACGAGGAAGACGACGAGGAACAGGATCGCCGGCAGCAGCCACAGCCAGGGTCTGATCTTGGGCTGCAGACGGTCCGGGGCCAGCCGCAGCAGGACCTCCACGAGCAGGATGTAGCCGACGACCGTGGCGGGCACGCCGAGGACCACGATCGCCGCCGTAACGAGCCGGGAATCCATCGTCCCTCTCGATCAGCCGAGGCCGAGCGGGAGGCCTGGGCCCCCGCTCGGCCAGTGATGATCGGCCGTCATCAGCCTCCGTAGGCGCTCGACTGCACCTGGTCGAGATTCGACAGGATCGAGTCGAGCTTCGAGGCGTCCTGGGTGTAGTCGAGGACGGCCTTCCAGAACGCGTCGTTCATCGCCTGGGGCATGAGGTCCGAGGCGTCGAAGCGGAAGATCTTCGCGTTGGTCAGGATCTCGGCCGAGCGCTTGCTGATCTCGTCCGGGTAGTTGGTCACGTTCTTGTTGGCCGACAACGCACCGCCCCGGCCGACCCAGATCGACTGGGCATCGGCGGTGACCAGGTACTTCATCAGGGCCCGTGCCTGCGGGGTGTCGTTGAACATCCCGAACAGGTCACCGGCTCCTTCGACGGCGCCGGAGAACTGCGGGTTGATATCCGGGAAGGGGAAGAAGTCGTAGTCACCGGGCTTGGCGCCGCCCTGCTTCTGGAAGAAGTCGGTGATGAACGACGCCTGATGGTGGAAGATGCAGCCAGGCGGGCTCTTGAAGAGCGGGTTGCCGGCGTCACCGAAGTTCGTCGCCAGGACGGTCTTCGGGCCACCGTACGACTCGCTGATCACCTTGCCGAACGTCTCGAAGGCGTTCTTGATCTCGGGTGAGGTCCACTTCTGCTGGCCGGCGACCCACTTGTCATAGACCTCGGGGCCGGCCTGGCGGAGGACGAAGTCCTCGATCCAGTCGGTGCCCGGCCAGCCGGATGCAGCGCCGGACTCGAGCCCAACGCACCATGGCTTGGTGTTGCCGCCGATCCCCTGAGCCGCCGCCGCCGCCTTGGCCTGGAGGTCGTCCCAGCTGGTCGGCTGACCGCCCGTGTAGACCTTCGGGTTGTACCAGATCAGGCCCTTGACGGCGGCCTTGATGAAGACGCCGATGACCTTGCCATCGACGGTTCCGAGGTCGACCAGGGCGGGTGAGGTCTGGGCCTTGTACGCCGCGATGTCGAGGACGTCATCGAGGGGCTTGAGGGCACCCGCCTTGGCGTACTCGACCATCTGGCCGGGGCCCGGCAGGCCGGCCAGGTCGGGCAGGATGCCTGAGGCCACGCCGGTGGTCAGGACCGCGTTGAGGTCACGTGTCCCGGTGTACTCGACCTTGATCCCGGTCTGATCCTCGAATGGCTTGACCATGGCCAGGAACGACTCCTGCTCGGAGCCGCCCCAGGTGCCGATCACGGTCACCTTGCCCCCGAGCTGGGCGCTCGGTGCGGGTGTGCTCGCGCCGGGGGTTTCGACCGGCGAGGCCGTGGCCGCGCTCGGACTGGGGGAGGCCCCGCCGGCGCAGGCGGCGAACACCAGTCCGGCCGTAACGAGCAGGGCGGCCGCCCTGAGGATGCCTTGTCGCGCACGTAGGTTCATTGTCTCGCTCCTCTCCATGTTGTCCGGCCGGGACGGGCCCGGCCTCAACCGCGGTGGGGGTCGGCGCGCTCCTCCTCTGGCGACCGTCAGGAACCCCCGTTTCGACCTGATGCAACGGCCGAGGTCGACTCTCGAATCACGAGCTGTGTCGCCAGGAGCGTTCGCGATGGGACGGGACGACCGGCGATCCGCTCCAGGAGCAGCTGTCCGGCCTTCTCGCCGAGGCTGAACGCAGGCAAGCGGACGGTGGTCAGGGGAGGGTCGAAGTGCTCGGCCAGCGGGATATCGTCGAAGCCGACAACCGAGACGTCGCCGGGGACCTGCAGACCGGCCTCGCGCAGGCCGCGCAGCGCGCCGATGGCGACGACGTCGCTGGCCACGAACACCGCCGTCGGGTCTGCCCGGGACAACAGCGCGGCCATCGCCGTGTGCCCGCTGGTCGCATCGAACGAGCCTTCGACCACGAGCCGGTCGCTGAAGGCGATGCCGTTCGCCTCCAGGGCGTCACGGTAGCCGGCCAGGCGCTCGGCGGCGGCGGTATAGGCCAGCGGGGCGTTGGTGATGCACCCGATCCGGCGATGGCCGAGGCCAATCAGGTACTCGACCGCGCCGCGCGCCCCGGCCCGGTTGTCGACATCGACGCTCGGGGCGTCGAGGTCCGGGCGCGATCCCTGGAGCACGATTGGGAAGCCATCCCGCACGAGCTCGGCCAGCTCACGGTCATCGTCGCGCGGACCCGACACGACCAGGCCGTCGGCCCGTTGGGTGCGCAGCAGCTCGGAGTAGGTGCCTTCTCCGGGCACGAGCGGCTCGACGAGCACCCGGTACGCCTGCGCCCGAGCCGCCGCCGCCAGGCCCCACAGGGTTTCGGCCAGCAGTGCGGCGACGACCTGTTCGGCCGACTGGCGCAGGACGAGGCCCACCGTCAGGCTCTTGCCGCCGGCCAGCTGCCGAGCCGGGCCGTGGGGGTGGTAGCCGAGTTCCTGCGCCGCCGCCTCGACTCGTCGCCGAGTCTCGGGCGGGATCCGCACGTCGGCCCGGCCGTTGACCACGAACGAGACCGTGGTCCGCGACACTCCGGCCAGGGTGGCCACGTCGGCGCTGGTGGCCCGACGTCGTCGCTGTTCGGGCAATCGGCTCTCCCTGCGCTTCGATCGCGCCGCCCGGCCGGCCGGCAACTTGACCGGGCGACCTTGCTCGCGGAAACTAACGCGCGTTACTAACGCGCATTATCTCGTGCCAGGCGCGCCCGTCAAGAGGAATCGCTGATCATCCTCCCCGATGTCCCCTCGAGTTAGCCCAGCCGTGGGCCGGTCAGGATTGGCCCCCGCCTCAGCCCAGCCGGAGATCGTGCCCCGGCCGGCCAGCGCTCCGCTGCCGGTCGTCCCGGACGAGCCGCTGGCCGACGACTGGTGGCGCGCTGGGGTCGTCTACCAGATCTACCCGCGCAGCTTCGCCGATCACGACGGCGATGGGGTGGGGGACCTGCGAGGCATCATCAGCCACCTCGATCACCTCCGCGGGGGCCCTGGTTCGCTCGGCGTCGACGCCCTCTGGCTGTCGCCGATCTACCGGTCGCCGGGACGTGACCTGGGCTACGACGTGAGCGACCACGGGGCGGTCGACCCGCTCTTCGGCACGCTGGCCGACTTCGATCGCCTGATCGAGGAGGCCCACCGGCGCGGCCTGCGGGTCATCCTGGACCTGGTCATGAACCACACCAGTGACGAGCATCCCTGGTTCATCGCGTCACGCGCCGGGCGGGACGGCCCCTATGCCGACTACTACATCTGGCGCGATCCCAGGGGCACGACTCGCCGGGGCCGACCTCGGCCACCCAACAACTGGGTCTCCTGTTTCGGCGGTTCGGCCTGGGCCTGGGAGCCACGGCGGGGCCAGTTCTACCTCCACACCTTCCTGCCCGAGCAGCCTGATCTCAACTGGCGCAACCCGGCGGTCAGGGCGGCCCAGTTCGCCATGGTCCGGGGCTGGCTGGCGCGCGGGGTCGACGGCTTTCGGCTCGACGTCTTCAACGCCTTCCTGAAGCATCCTGATTTCCCGTCGAACCCGCGCCGTCCTGGTGGCCGACGTCCGTGGGACCGGCAGCTCCACATCTACGACAAGGACCAGCCCGAGCTCGATGAGCTCCTGGCCGAGTTCCGAGCGATCGTCGACCAGCAGCCCGGTCGGATGTCGGTCGGGGAGCTGTTCGAGGGCGACCCCGCCCTGGCGGCCCGCTACTGGGCGCCGCGGCACCTGGTGTTCGACTTCCGGCTCCTGGAGCAGCGGTGGTCGGCCGCGGCCTTCGCCCGGGCGATCGACGAACGCGAGGCGGCCTTCGGGCCCGAGCGCTGGCCGACCGTCGTGCTCTCGAACCACGACCACTCGCGCCACATCTCCCGCTATGCCGGGGCGGCGGGGCCACAGGCGAGGGACGCGATCGCGCGGGCGTCGGCGCTCATCCTCTTGACCCTGCGAGGCACGCCGTTCCTGTACTACGGTGAGGAGATCGGCATGCCGGACATCCGAGTCTCCCGGGCCCAGGCGCTCGACCCGCCGGCCCGTCGGCGCGGCTTCGGCTGGTGGAACCGCGACCAGGCGCGTGCTCCGATGCCCTGGACCGGCGATCCGGGGGCTGGCTTCACGACCGGCCGGCCGTGGCTGCCGCTGCCGCGGGATGCCGCCCGGCGGAATGTGGCCGCCCAGGTCGGCGATCCAGGCTCCGTGCTCGGCTTCTACCGCCGGCTCCTGGCGGTCCGCCGGTCGTCGGCTGCGCTCAGGGACGGGCTCCTGCGCCGGTTCGACCCGGGCGATCCTGACGTGCTCGGCTTCGTTCGCTCGGCGCCTGGCCAGGATGCGGCCGTGGTGGTGAACTTCGCGTCCGATGGCGCGACGGTCCACATCGACACCGGCCACCCGGGGGCCCGCTGGCAGCCGCTGCTGGGGACACACGAGCCACTGCCCGACGGGCTGGATGATGGCGCCACGCTCCGCCTTCGGCCGTTGGAGGGGATCGTGTTCGTCGCCTCCTGAGGCGCCACCGCCGGAGCTGGGCGCACGCCGCGGACCGGTCGCCGCAGCGCGCCATGAGGTGCGGCGGCGGGTGCGCCTCGCCGGCGGGTAACCCAGGTCCTCGTTGCGACAGCGCTGCTAGGATAGGGCTCGATTGGGCCATCGGACCAGAACTCCCGGGAGGAAGCGTGCCGCTCGAGTTCCTGAAGCGCAGGCGTGGTGCGGAGACCGGCGCGGCCGTCGTGCCGCCGCCCGCCACGCCCGTGACCTTGCCCGAGGAGGTCGTCGCCCAGGAGTACTCGCTGAGGCTCTACTACGGGGCCAAGAGCAGTGCTGGCGTGCGGATGAAGACCGGGCCGAACGCGCTCGTCGAGCTGCCCTCGATGCTGGCCGGTCTGGCCCGAAGCGAGATCGAGATCATCGAGCCGCTGCCCGTCGAGCTGGGCGAGGCCAGCCCGGTGATCACCCACCCGTCCGAAGCGATGCAGTGGCTGAACGCCCACCACGACCGGTCACCGGTGGCACGCCACGCGCTGGCCGTGCTCGAGCAGGTCGGGGCGCTCGACTTGGCCTTCGACACGTTCGTGTGCGCGCTGCTCGAGGGCGAGGTGGACACGGCCGGCTACCCCGAATACAGCGCGATCGTCGGGGGCGTCGCCTCCCACTGGGACGAGGCGACCGGTGACATGATCTGCCGGGCGGTCGTCGGCTGGGGTGGCAAGGGCGTCCGGGGGGACACGGATCGCACGGCCAGCCGGATCCTCGCCGGGCTGCTGACGAACATCCTGGCCAACCAGTACGCGCTCGGCCTGACGGCCATCGAGCGTCCGGTCCCGGCGGCCGGGCGGGGTGGGCTCGTGTGCGCCCACTGCGGCTTCGCTTCGGCGCACGAGCGGGCGTTCTACTGCCCGAAGTGCGGCATGCGACTGCTCCGAGGCTGACCGACCGTGCGATCCTGAGGAGCATTCCCGTGCCGACCTATGACTACGTCTGTTCTGCCTGCGGTCACGCCATGGAGGTCGTCCACGGCGTCCACGGTCATGGACCGTCCGCCTGTCCGGAGTGCGGTGGTTCGATGCGCAAGTCGTTCACGGCCCCGGCCATCCACTTCAAGGGCTCGGGCTGGGCGAAGAAGGAGCGGGCCGGGGGATCGCGCGGTTCGTCGGCGACACCGGGTCCCTCCAGGAAGGCCGAGCGGGCCGGCGCAGGTTCGGGCGGTGAATCAGGCGGGGGGCCGGGTGCGGCCCCAGGCGGCGGCCCGGGCTCGGCAGGCGAGGCGAGGTCGGGGGCTGACGCGAGCGGCGCGGGCGCGCCGGGCGGCTCGGCCAAGGATTGACGATGCGCGGGGCGGCGGCTGACTGGATCACCCTCGAGGAGGCGGCCGAGATCCTCGCCGCGGCCAATATCCGTTTCCGGCCGGCCACGATCGGGGGCTGGGCCCGCTCCGGGCGGCTGCAGAGCATCAAGCTCGGTGGCCGCCGGTTCGTGCGTCGGGGCGAGGTGAGGGCGCTCGTCACGCCGCCTCGTCGGGTCAAGGCCGGCGATCTCCAGCCGG
>JAKAHU010000096.1 GCA_021825385.1 Chloroflexota bacterium
GACGAGCTCGCCGGCGAGAGCCGGGTCCTCCAGCGCCGCGGTGCCGACGACGACCCGGGCGGCACCGCCGGCCAGCGCTGCGGCCACGGCCTCCGCTGTGCGCAGCCCGCCCGCGACCTGGCAGCGGGCGCGCTCCCCCACCCGCTCGACGATCCGGGCCACGCATTCCGTCTGGCGCGGTGCCCCGGCGCGTGCCCCGTCGAGATCAACGACGTGGATCCAGGATGCTCCGGCCGCCACGAGCCGTTCGGCGGTCGCGGCCGGGTCGTCGCCGAAGACGGTCTCCTGGTCGAAGTCGCCCTGGCGCAGCCGGACGACTCGCCCGGCGCGCAGGTCGATCGCGGGGAGGAGCTCGAAGGTCATCGGAACCTCGCTGAGGCTGGCCGGCGCCCGCTCACCGGGCCGGCCGACCGTCACTTGACGAACGGAGTGCCGGAACGATATCGTGCTAATACGCTATCATGCTATCACGCAATGAGGCCAGTCCCTGCCAGAGGAACCGATGATGACCGCCGACAGCTGGCGCACCGAGGAGATCGAGGCCCTCTTCCGGGCGATCCTCGCCCTCGACACGGTCGAGGAGGCCGAGCGCTTCTTCCGGGATCTGTGCACGCTCGGCGAGCTGCACGACATGGCCCAGCGCTGGGCGGTCGTGCGCCTGCTCGATGAGGGGCTCCATTACGCGGAGATCTCGCGCCGGACGGGCGCCAGCACGGCGACGATCACCCGGATCGCCTCGTGGCTGAATCATGGCGAGGGTGGCTACCGGCTCGTGCTCGACCGGCTGCGTGCCCGCGGGCCTGTCCGGGCCAAGCGATGAGGGACCGCCTCCGGCTCGCGATTCCAAACAAGGGCCGGCTGGTCGAGCCGACCCTGGGCCTGCTGCACGATGCCGGCCTCGTCTTCGAGGAGCACGACCGCAGCCTCGTGGCGCGGGTCCAGAACTTCGATCTCGACATCCTGTTCGTGCGCACGAACGACGTCATCGAGTTCGTCGGCGACGGCGTGGCTGACCTGGGTGTGACCGGGATCGACCTGCTCTCCGAGTCGGGGGTCGACCTGCCTCGGATCAGGACCCTGGGCTACGGCCAGTGCCGGTTGGCGGCCGCGGTCCCGGCCGACACGCCCCACCAGGCGGTCGAGGACCTGGCCGGGCTGCGGGTCGCGACCGCTCACCCGAACACCGCCCGGCGTTTCTTTGCCGAGCGGCAGATTCCGGTCGAGGTCGTGCCGATCTCGGGTGCCGTCGAGGTCGCCCCGCGCCTCGGACTGGCCGACGCGATCATCGACCTCGTTTCAACCGGCTCGACCCTGGTCATGAATGGCCTCCGTCCGATCGGCGATGTCCTTGCCTCGGAGGCACTTCTGGTCGCCAACCCGAACGCCCTGAGCCGGCGGGCGGAGGCGCTCGGTGCGATCGACACGATGCTCTCGGCGGTGATCGCCGCCCGCGGCCGGAAGTACCTGATGATGAACGCGCCGGCGAGCCGGCTGAGCGTGCTCGAGGAGCTCCTGCCGGGCCTCGAGTCGCCGTCCGTCATCCCCCTCGCCCACGCCGGGATGATCGCGATCCATTCGGTCGTCGACGCGGACGCGGTGTGGGGTCTCCTGCCCCGCCTGAAGGCGGCCGGGGCATCGGGGATTCTCGTCCTGCCGATCGAGAAGATCGTTCCGTGAGCGCGCTCCCGCCCACTCCGGTCCGCCTGCGCCGGCTCGATCTGCGCCAGGCGGCGAGCGACCCGGCCGTGGCCGCCGCCCGCCAGGCACTCCTTCGCCGGGGCGCCGTGCCGGACCCGTCAGTCCGCGACGCCGCCCGGGCGATCCTGGCCGACGTCCGGGGGCGCGGTGACGCCGCGGTCCGCGAGGCGAACGAACGGTTCGGGGGCGCCGCCGCCGACCGCCGGCTGATCCTCGAGCCGGGCGTTCTCAGCGCCGCTCGCGACGCGCTGCCGGCCGACATCCGGGCTGGACTCGAGGTGATGATCGAGCACATCGGCCGGTTCGCCGCGACCCAGCTGCCGGCGACGAGCCGGACGACCGTCGCGCCCGGGATCGAGATCGAGCGGCGCTGGACGCCGCTCCGGCGGATCGGGGCCTACGTGCCGGGAGGCTCGGCGGCCTATCCCTCTTCGCTCGTCATGTGTGCCGTGCCGGCCCGGGTGGCCGGGGTCGGCGAGCTGATCGTCGCGTCGCCGGCCGATCGGGATGGCCGGCTCTCGCCGATCCTGCTCGGTGCGGCCGGGTTGCTGGGGGTCGACGCCTTCGTCGTTGCCGGCGGGGCGCAGGCGGTCGGGGCCCTGGCCTACGGGCTGCCGGAGGCCGGCCTCGCCCCGGTCGACCGGATCGTCGGGCCGGGCAACGCCTGGGTGACCGCGGCCAAGCTCGAGGTCTTCGGCGAGGTCGGGATCGATCTGCCGGCCGGTCCGTCGGAGGTGATGGTCCTGGCCGACGGAACCGCCGACCCGGCCCACGTCGCGGCGGACCTGCTCAGCCAGGCCGAGCACGGCCCCGACTCTCCGGCCCTGCTCGTGACACCAGACCCGTCGTTCGCCGAGGCGGTCGAGGCCGAACTCACCCGTCAGCTCGCGACCGCCGCCCGGCGCGGAATCCTCGAGCGCTCGCTGGCGGCCGGGGGCCTGATCGTCCTGGCCCCCGACCGAACGGCGGCGATCGAGTTCGTCGACGCCTACGCGGCCGAGCACCTGACGGTCGTCGTGGCCGACGTGGAGGAGGCGGTCGGGCGAATCGGGAACGCGGGCTCACTCTTCGTCGGGCCGTATGCGCCCGAGTCGGCCGGCGACTACGCGTCGGGCGCGAACCATGTCCTGCCGACCGGCGGCTTGGCCCGCTCCTCGGGCGCACTGGCGGTCGAAGCGTTCGGGAAGTTCGTCCAGGTCCAGCGGATCAGCCGGGCCGGCCTGGCCGGCATCCGGGCGGCGGTCGGAGCGGTCGCCGCCGCCGAGGGGCTGCTCGCCCATCGCGAGGCGGTCGAGATCCGCTTCCGCGACGAGGCTGGCCCGGGCGCGCCCGCCGGCGCGGCTGAGCCCGAGGCGAGCGCGCCATGAGCCCGACCCCGATGACGACGACCCTGCCCGGGATGCCCGCCTCGTATGCCTGGGAGGCGACCGACGAGGAGATCGCGGCGCGCTACGGCGTGGCGCGCGAGGAGATCGTGCGCTTCGACCTGAACACGCTGCCGCTGACGCCGGCCTACGTCGGGGAGCTCCTCGCCGCCGGGCGGTTCGAAACGCCACTGGCCGAGTACCCGCCCGGTGACTACGGCCGGCTCGTGGCGGCCGCCGCCGAGGCCTACGGTGTGACGCCCGCGGAGATCGTGCCCGGCGCCGGCGCCGACGAGGTTCTCGATCTGTGTGCCCGGGCCTTCCTGCCCCCCGGTGGCCGCGCGGTCGTGGCCGCCCCCTCGTATGCGATGTACCGGGTGATCACCGAGCAACGTCCGGCCCGGCTGCTGACCGTGCCCCGCCTTGGCCCGGGGCAGGGCTGGGCGTTCGACCTGCCGGCCCTCCTGACCGCGGCGCGCGAGGCCGACCTGGTCTGGCTGTGCAACCCAAACAACCCGACCGGGCAGGTCGAACCGGCGGGTGCGATCGAGACCCTGCTCGAGGGCCTGGCCGCCGATGTCCCGCCCGGGCGACTGCCCCCGGCGGTCGTCCTCGATGAAGCCTACGCCGAGTTCGTGGGATCGAGTCTGCTCGGGCTGCGCGAACGCTACCCGCGGCTGGTCGTCGTACGGACCGCGAGCAAGGCCTACGGGCTGGCGGGATTGCGGGTCGGCTTCGGGCTCGGGACGGTCGAGACGGTCGCCCGGCTCGCCGTCTACCGACCGCCGGGCTCGATCTCGACGATCTCGGCAACGGTCGTCGCCGAAGGGCTTCGTCGGGCCGAGCTGATGCGGACCAACGTGGCCGCGATCGTCACCGAGCGGGGGCGACTGGCGGCCGGGCTCGAGGCCGCTGGCTGGAGCGTCGGCCCGAGCGTGACGAACTTCCTGGCCGTCGACTTCGGCTCGCCCGAGCGGGCGGGGCGGGTCGCCCAGGCGCTCCTGGGGCGCGGCCTCGTACCGCGCACGTTTGGCGCCGGCCATCCGTTCGCCGGGCATCTCCGACTCACCGTCCGGACCCCGGCCGACGACGACCGGCTGATCGCCGCCGCGACCGAGATCACCGCCCAGGAGGAGTGATGACCACGCCACTCGGAACGACCACCGTCCTCGAGCGCGCCGGCCGTCGGGTCACGGTCGCACGCCGGACTCGGGAGACCGAGGTCACGGTCAGCCTTGATCTGGACGGCGGCGGACGCTGCTCGATCGAGACCGGGGTCGGTTTCTACGACCACCTGCTTGGCTCGCTCGGCCACCACGGGCTGTTCGACATCGAGATCCGGGCAACCGGCGACCTCGGCGTCGACGAGCACCACACGGTTGAGGACGTCGCGCTCGTGCTCGGGGCGGCGTTCGCCGAGGCGCTCGGCGATCGGGCCGGGATCAACCGGTTTGGCGAGGCCGCGGTGCCGATGGACGAGGCGCTGGCGCGCGCCGTCGTCGACGCCGGAGGCCGCCCCTACGCCGTCGTCGCGTTGCCATTCCGGAGCCTCCAGGTCGGCGCCCTGCCGCTCCAGCTGGTCGAGCATGCCCTCGAGTCGTTCGCCCGGAGCGGCGGCCTGACGATCCACGTCTCTGGCTCGGGACGGAACGACCATCACCTCGCCGAGGCCGCCTTCAAGGCCCTGGGACGGGCGCTCCGGGTCGCCTGCGAGCCGGACCCGCGCCGAACCGGGGTGGCCTCGACGAAGGGCGCGCTCGGGTGATCGGGCGATGAGCCGGCTGCGGGTGGCGCTCGTCGACTACGGGGCGGGCAACCTGGTCAGCATCGGCCAGGCGCTCGAGGTCGTCGGTGCGGAGGTCGTGCTCGCCCGCGACGGTCGTGACCTGGGTGCCGCCGAGGCGCTGGTCGTGCCCGGCGTCGGGGCGGCCGGGCCGGCGATGGCGCGCCTGGCCGAGCGGGGGCTGGTCGAGCCGATCCGGGGCTGGATCCAGGACGGGCGGCCCTACCTCGGCATCTGCCTGGGGCTGCAGCTCCTGTTCGAGCGCAGCGACGAGGACGGGGCCCGGACGTTCGGAGTACTGCCCGGCCGGACGGTCGAGCTCGCCGACGCCCCGACCCTGCCCCACATCGGCTGGAACCAGGTCGTCCGCCGGCGAGAGCATCCGCTCTTCGCCGGGATCGCCCCGGCGGCGGACTTCTACTTCGTCCACTCGTACGCCGGTCGGCCGGATCCGGCGGGCGATGCGGTTGCCCTGGCCGACACGGTCCACGGCGCCGCGTTCGTCAGCGCGGTCGCCCGGGGGCCGCTCCTCGGGGTCCAATTCCATCCCGAGCGGAGCGGCCGGGATGGCCTGCGCCTGATCGCGAACTTCACCGCCCTTGCCCGCGACCTCGGCCGGGTGGCCGCCTGATGCTCCGGCGCCGGGTCATCCCCTGCCTCGACGTCAACGGGGGCCGGGTGGTCAAGGGGACCCGCTTCGTCGACCTGACCGACGAAGGGGACCCGCCCGAGCTGGCCGAGCGCTACGCCGCCGAGGGCGCCGACGAGATCGTCTTCCTCGACATCGGGGCCGCCCCGGAGGGCCGGGGGACGCTGCTCGAGATCGTCGAGCGGACGGCCCGGCGGGTCTTCATCCCGCTGACCGTCGGCGGCGGTGTCCGGAGTGTCGAGGAGATGCGCGACGTGCTCCGGGCCGGGGCCGACAAGGTCTCGCTGAACACGGCCGCGGTCGCGGACCCGGACCTGATCGCCCGCTGTGCGGTCCGGTTCGGTCGCCAGGCGGTCGTCGTGGCGATCGACGCCCGGCGGGTCGCGCCGGCGGCCGACCAGTCGGGCCGGGTCGGTGGGGGCGGCCCGGACGCCGCCTGGGAGGTGCTCGTCCGGGGTGGACGCGACCTGACCGGGCTGGACGCGGTGGCGTGGGCCGAGCGCGCCGTCGCCCTCGGCGCGGGTGAGCTGCTGGTCACCTCGATCGATCGTGACGGAACCCAGGCTGGCTTCGACACCGCCCTGCTGCGGGCGATCTCCACCCGGGTCCGGGTCCCCGTGATCGCCTCGGGCGGGGCCGCCGGGCCGGCCGATTTCGTCGCCGCGATCGTCGAGGGCGGGGCGGATGCCGTCCTGGCGGCCTCGATCTTCCACCGCCGGCTCCACTCGATCGCCGAGGTCAAGGCGGCGATGGCCGCGGCCGGGCTGCCGGTCCGCCTGGCGTCGGCGGGCGCGGTATGAACAGGCCCGCGCCGGCCGGCCGGGCTCCGTTCGACGCGGCGGCGGTGCGCTTCGGCCCCGACGGCCTCGTGCCGGCGATCGTCCAGGACGAGGCCGACGGCCGGGTCCTGATGCTCGCCTGGATGGACGCCGAGGCGCTCACCGCGACGCTGGCGACGGGCGAGGTCCACTTCCACTCGCGCTCGCGGGGACGGCTGTGGCGCAAGGGCGAAACGAGCGGCCACATCCTGCGCCTGGTCGGGCTGGCCCTCGACTGCGACGCCGACGCCCTGCTCGTGACCGCCAGGCCGGCCGGGCCAACCTGCCATCGGGGCACGCGAAGCTGCTTCGACGAGGCCGGCGCACCGGCGGCCGGCCAGGGGTTCGCCTGGCTCGAAGCGCTGTGGTCGACGATCGAGGAGCGCGCCCGGCACCGGCCCGCCGGCTCGTACACCGCCAGCCTCCTCAACCGTGGCGTCGACGCGATCGCGCGCAAGGTGACCGAGGAGGCGGTCGAGGTCCTGATGGCTGCACGCGACGATGCCGGGGCGGCGGTCGGGGAACGGCCGGCGACGCGGACGGCCCTCGCTGGCGAGGCGGCCGACCTGCTCTACCACACGCTCGTCCTGCTCGCCGAGCGGAACCTGCCACCGGCCCTGGTGATCGAGACCCTTCGGGCCCGGCACGCCGGTCAGCCCGCCCGGCGCACGAACCGAAGCGACGGAGACGAGTCGTCAGGGCTCAGCCCCGACGACGACCGATCCTGAGCCTCCGGCGCCCGTGGCGCAGGACCAGATACCGACCGCCGATCGGCTCCGGCACCGGTTCGTCCGGGGCGGTCACCCGCCGCCCATTGATCGAAAAGCCACCCTGGGCGATGGCCCGCCTGGCCTCACCCTTGGAGGGGTAGAGCCCGCTCGCGACGCCGAGCGCGAGCGCCCCACCGGCCAGCTCGGCGGGACCGAACTCGAAGTGGTCGAGGGCCTGGTAGAGGGCCTCGAGCAGCTCGGGGTCCTGGACCGGTTCGTCGGAGAAGGCGACCTCGCTGATCCGGACCGCTCGGGCCGCCTCGGCCGGACCATGAACCCGTCGCGTGACGTCGAGAGCGAGGACCCGCTGCGCCGTCCGCCGCTCGGGGTTCTGGGCGTGGTCCGCCTCGAGCGCCTCGATCTCGTCGCGGGCCAGCAGGGTGAACAGGCGCAGGTTGCGCCCGACCGTCGCGTCGGGCGTGTTCAGCCAGTACTGGTAGAAGGCGTAGGGTGAGGTCCGGGCCGGGTCGAGCCAGACCGAGGTGCCGTCGGCGGTCTTGCCGAACTTCGCTCCACCCTCGTCGGTCAGGAGCGGGTACGAGAGCCCGTGGGCCAGCTCGACACCCTCGCCCGCCCCTTCGACCCGCCGGATCAGCTCGAGACCGGCGGTGATGTTGCCCCACTGGTCGGCGCCGCCCATCTGGAGCTCGACGCCCATCGTCCGGTACAGGTGGAGGAAGTCGGCCGCCTGGAGGAGCATGTAGCTGAACTCGGTGTAGCTCAGACCGCCGGCCAGGCGCTTCTGGACCGACTCCTTGGCCAGCATGTACGGAACCGTGAAGTGCTTGCCGATCTGGCGCAGGAAGTCGAGCATCGTCATCGGCCCGAGCCAGTCGAGGTTGTTGACCATCGTCGCGCCGCCGGACCCGGGGGCAAAGTCGAGGAAGCGCTCGAGCTGGGTTCGGATGCCGAGGGCATTGGCCGCGATCGTCTCCCGGTCGAGCAGGTTGCGCTCGGTCGAGCGCCCCGACGGGTCGCCGATCATCCCGGTCGCGCCGCCGATCACGGCCACCGGCCGGCCGCCGTGGCGCTGGAAGTGGAGCAGGCCAAAGACGGGCACGAGATGGCCGACGTGGAGTGACGGGCCGCTCGGATCGAAGCCGTTGTACCCGCTGATCGGGCGGCCCTCGGCCAGCCGGGCGGCCAGGCCGGGAGTCCGATCCTGGAGCATGCCCCGCCAGGCGAGCTCATCGAGCAGGCCGGCCAGACCGCCGCCAGGATCGCGCCTGGAGCCAGACGCAGCCGGCGTCACAGGTGTGGGCGGCGAGACGTCCGGAACGGCCGGGACCCGGGGAGCCTGTTCATGTCCCCCATGCTATCGTGGATTCCGAGATGCAGACCAGCCTCGCCCGGCGCCAGCGCCAGCGCCGCACTGGCAACCCACGCCGCGGCGGCCTCGGTGGCGCCCCGACCGCGCTCGCGGTCGCCCTGCCACTCTTCCTCTTCGCCTCGCTCGCCGTGCTGGCCCTGACCGCGTTCGTCGCCGTGGTCGGCGCGTACGGCTTCTACTCGCGCGACCTGCCCGATCCGAAGACGGTCTTCGACAACCTCGCCTTCAACCAGCAGACGGTGGTCTACGACCGGACCGGCAAGGTCGAGCTGGCCCGCTTCGGCGACGAGAAGCGCGAGCTGGTGGCCTTCGACCAGATCCCGGCCGTCCTCATCGACGCGACCACGAGCATCGAGGACAAGACGTTCTGGACGAACGCCGGATTCGACCCGGTCGGGATCGTGAAGGCCGGCCTGGACACGCTCAGCGGCAACGAGCGCGGCGCCTCGACGATCACCCAGCAGCTCGTTCGGGCCCGCCTGCTGCCGGCGAGCGCCTTCGAGGGCTCGAAGTACGAGCGCAAGATCAAGGAGATCATCCAGTCGATCCGGCTCACCCAAGAGCTGCCCCCCGGCGAGGCCGGCAAGCAGCAGATCATGACCTACTACCTGAACCAGAACTTCTATGGCAACCAGAGCTACGGGATCAAGGCCGCGGCGCGAAGCTACTTCGGGGTGACCGACCTCTCCAAGCTGACCCTGGCCCAGGCCGCGATTCTGGCCGCCATTCCGAAATCGCCAACCACCTACGACCTGGTCAAGAACGCGGTCAGCGAACAGGTCACCGTCAACGGCAGGACGACGACCCGGCTCGTGGTGCCGGCGGACAGCGCGATCGTCCAGCGTCGCAACCAGGTCCTCGACCGGATGATCGAATCCCGGGTCCTGACCCGCGACTCGATCACCGACGCCGAGCTCGAGGCGGCGAAGTCGGAGCCGGTCGTCCTCGCGCCCCAGCGGGCGGCGAACTGGCGGGCGCCGCACTTCGTGTGGCAGGTCCGCCAGCAGCTGGGGGCGATCCTGTGCGGCGCCGAGCAGGCCGACGCCTGTGCCCGGATCGACAGCCCGGGCGGCTACCGGGTGACGACGACGCTCGACTGGAACATGCAGAAGAGTGCCGAGAAGTGGATCAAGGCGGCCGTCATCGCCCCCCACCGGAGCGACACGGCGGCCTACCTCAAGGCCCTCAAGCTGCCCGACCTGCGGTGGGTCGAGACGCTTCGCCGGAACACGATTTTCAACGGGGCGATGGCCGCCCTGGACTATCGGACCGGCCAGGTGATGGCCTACGTTGGAAGCGCGGACTACTACGCCACGAGCACCGACAAGCGTTTCCAGCCCCAGTTCGACGTCCTCGCCGACGGCTGGCGTCAGGTCGGCTCGGCCTTCAAGCCGATCAACTACGTGACCGGGATCGAAGACCGGACGATGACCGCGGCCAGTCTGTTCATGGACGTCGTCACCGATTTTGGCGGCGGCTACACCCCGACCGATGCCGACGGCCTCGAGCGCGGCCCGCTCCGCCTTCGCCAGGCGCTCCAGTTCTCGCTCAACATTCCCGCGATCAAGGCGGCCGCGATCAATGGTCCGGACCACGTGTTCGAGGTCGCCAAGCGGTTCGGGATCCAGTTCCAGAAACCGCAGAACACGGCCGGGGTGTCGATCGCCATCGGGACCCTCGAGCTGCACCCGATCGACCTGCTCGGGGCCTACGGCACGCTGGCCAACGGGGGCACGCTCGTGCCCCGGACGACGATCCTCTCGGTCACCGACAGCAACGGCAACCAGATCTGGCCGACGCCCGAGACGAAGCCCGCCGCGCGGCAGGTCGTCAGTCCCCAGGCGGCCTACGTGATCACCGACATCCTGGCCGGGAACACGAACCCGCGCCAGAACCCGTACTGGGGGCGGGCCCAGATCATCGACGGCTCGCGCCGGCGGCCGGCGGCCCTGAAGACCGGGACGACGAACGACACCAAGGACCTCGCCGCCTTCGGCTATGTGGCCCCGCCCGAGGATCCCAACGCCCCGGCCCTGGCGGTCGGCGTCTGGATGGGCAACAGTGACAACTCCGGGACCGGCGGGATCTTCTCGCTCGAGGGGCCGACACCGGTCTGGCAGTCGTTCCTGACCGAGGTGACGAAGGGGACCCCGATCACCGACTTCCCGAGGCCCGACGGGATCGTCCAGGCCCGGGTCGACGCCTTCAGCGGCCTCCTGCCCGGCCCGTTCACGACCCAGACCGTGAACGAGGTCTTCATCGACGGCACGGTCCCCACCCGGATCGACGACACGAAGGTGCCGCTCGACATCGACGCGGCGACCGGGCTGCTCTGGCAGGACGGCTGCGCCGGGCCGAAGGAGACCCAGGGCTTCCTCGACCTGTCGCGGGTCGAGTCGGCCTTCCCGGCCTGGCGTCCGTTCACCGAGGACTGGATCAAGCGGGCGATGAAGGGACCGGGCGTCACGGGCGGACCCGAGAAGACGAAGACGAGCTACTTCTACAACAACTCGTACAACCCGTACGGCAAGACCTGGGGCGCGCCGTTCCCGCCAACCGAGACGTGCACCCCGGTGGTCCCGCCCACGCCGCCACCCTGCGATCCGCTGCTCGGGCCGTGTCCCCCCACCCCCCCACCCTGCGATCCGCTGCTCGGACCGTGCCTCCCCACCCCCCCGGCGGCGGCGGTCGTGGTCGGTGACTTCCGCTGCCAGTCGCTCGACGTGGTGGGCGAGTCGCTGACCGCCAACCAGCTCGCCATCGGGAACGTGAGTCCGAACAATCCGGCCCCGGATTGGGTCGTCGCCGAACAAAACCCGGCCCCGGGGACGGTCGTGCCGCCGGGCACCTCGGTCGACCTGCGCTTGGCCGACCCCAAGAAGGTGGCTTGTCCCTGATCGGAGACGGAGCACCGGACTCGTCTGCGGCCCTGCCCGCTACCCCGGTCGGTCAGGCGATCGCCCGCGCCGGCCTGATCCTCGGCGTCGCCTTTCTCGCCTCGCGCCTCCTGGGCTGGGCCCGTCTGGCGGTGATCGGAGCGACCTTTGGGGCGAGCCCGGACCTCGACGCCTATTTCGCCGCCTTCCGGATCCCGGACGCGATCTTCCAGCTCGTGGCGGCCGGGGCGCTCTCGTCGGCCCTCGTGCCGATGGTCACCAGCCTCCTGGCCGGGGGCGACGTGCCCCGCGCCTGGCGGCTCGTCTCGAGCGTCACGAACCTCATGCTCCTCGTCCTGGCCGCCCTCGCCGTGGCGGCCGGGATCTGGGCCCCGGAGCTGCTCCGGGCGATCACGCCCGGGTTCGACCCGGCGCGGCTCGAGCAGGCCGTCGGGCTGACCCGGCTGATGCTCGCGGCGCCGGTCTTCCTGGCTCTCGGCGCGGTCGCGACCAGCAGCCTGAACAGCCTCGGCCTGTTCGCCGCATCCGCCCTCGCCCCGATCGCCTACAACCTCGGGATCATCGCCGGGGCGGTCTTGCTGGCCCCGTCGCTGGGGGTCACCGGCCTCGCCCTGGGGGTCGTTCTCGGCTCGGCCGGCCACCTCGCGATCCAGCTGCCCCAGCTCCGGCGGCGCGCCCGCTACAGCCCGACGATCGAGTTGGGCGATCCGGCCGTCCGCCAGACGATCGGGCTGCTCGTGCCGCGGGCGATCGGGCTCGGGGCGGTTCAGGCCGTCTTCCTGGTCAACACGATGCTCGCCTCGCAGCTCGGCGAAGGGGCGATCTCGATCTACGTCATCGCCTTTCTGATCCTCCAGATCCCGGTCGGGGTGGTCGGCGTGCCGCTCGGGGTCGCCCTCCTGCCGTCGATGGCTCGGGCGCTGACGCTGGGATCGCCGGAGCGGTTCGCCGACCTCGTCGGCCGCTCGCTCCGGCTGATCCTGTTCGTCATGCTTCCGCTCGGCGCGGTCATGGCCGTGCTCCGGGTACCGATCGTGGGGCTGCTCGTCGGCTACGGCCGATTCGACCCGCTGGCCGTCGATCGGGCCGCCGCGACCCTGCTCTTCTTCCTGGTCGCGCTCGTGCCCGAGACGATGATCGCCGTCCTGGCCCGCGCGTTCTATGCCGGCAAGGACACCCTGACCCCCGTCCTGGCGGCGCTCGCCTCGGTCGTCGTCGACGTCGTGCTCGCGCTCTTCCTGGTCGACCGGCTCGGCCTGGGCGGGCTGGCCCTCGCGATCGGCCTCGGCTCGTGCCTCGAGGCCGGACTCCTGCTGGCCCTGCTCCGGCGGCGCGTCGCCGAGTTCGAGCTCGCGCCGGTCGGGCGCAGCGGGGTCGTGTTCGCCGGCGGGACGGTGCTTGCTGCCGGCGTGGCCTGGTTGGCCTCGAGCGCGGCCGGCGCGGCCGCGCCGGGACCCGGACTCGAGCGGCTCGTCTTCCAGCTCGGCGCGGCGACCGTCCTGGCCGGCCTCGCCTATGCGCTCTATGCGCTCGTCCTCCGGGTGCCCGAGCTCTCGTACCTGGTCGACCTGCTCAGGGGCGGCCGGCTCTTCCGGCGATCGAGCCCATGACCGAACAGGTCGAGGTCGAGGAGGTCAGCGGCTGGGAGGCACCGCGCTGGG
>JAKAHU010000097.1 GCA_021825385.1 Chloroflexota bacterium
TCCCCGATCGGGATCATGGCGCGGTGCTCGGGCTGGCCGAGCCGGGCGGCGGCGCCGACGGCCCGGCGGAAGGCGGGGAGGCCGGCGAGCCGCCCGGCGAAGGGGACGGCAGCGTGGTCGGCGCCGGCTGGAGGACGGCCGACATCAGCCGGTCGTGCTCGATCCACCAGAGGCTGGCCGGCTCCCCGGCCGCGCCGGGCAGGACCGCCATCCCGCGCACGTCGGTCCAGCCCGGGTCGCCGCCGGCCAGGCGGTACTGCTCGCGGAACTCGCCGCTCGCCTTGTCGAGCGCGATCACCCGGGCGTTCGCGCTGTCCCAGGCGTACAGGAGCCCCTCGCGGGCGGCGCTGGCCGAGGCAATCAGGCGGTACTGCGGGGCCGGCCGGAGGATCTCGTCGCCCGGGTCGCCCGTCTTCCACTCGCCGCTCCGGCCGGCCACGAAGCGCTGCACGACCCCGCCGGCAACGAGGAACACGTCGCCATCGATGTACAGCGCGGTCGTCTCGCCGACCGCCTGGGCCGTGGCCAGGTAGCCGCTCGGGGCGGCCGGGAAGCCGCTCCCGTCGGCGGCCGGTGAGTAGCGCAGGATCTGCCGCTCCGAGGGATCGACGACGTAGAGGTTGTAGAGGCCCTGCTCGGCATTGCGCACGAACGTACCGATGGCCCGGATGTCGGCGCCCCAGGTCGAGGCTCCGTTCACCTTCACTCGAGTCAAGGTCCCCTTGCCCTTCGCATCGGCCGGGCGCCAGCGCCAGAGGACGTTCTTCGCGTCGAGGACGAGCAGGTCCGGGCCGCCGACGGCCAGGAACCTGGGCTCGGCGACCTTGGTGCCCCTCGCGGCGGTGCCGGCCCGGACGATCGCGACCGCCTTCCTCGCCTTCAGGTCGAGCCGGTAGACGGTCTTCGTCGCCGCGTCGAGGAGGTACGGCACGCCGTCCGGGCCGCGAACGAGCCCGGTCAGGTCGGCCGGCGTGGCCGCGCTGGCGAAGCTGAAGGCGACGACGGGCACGACCTCGACGACCCGGTAGAGCCGCTCCAGACCGGTCACGGCCTGCCGGCGCAGCGGGTCGATCGTGGCCGCCGGGATGCCCGCGCCGGCGGCGAGCGAGAGCTGGCGATAGGCATCGGACAGGAGCTGCTCGGCCTTCGGTGGATCGTCGACGACGAGGTCGACTCCGTCGCCGAACACCTGCCCGAGGTCCGCCTGTGCCTGCTGGAGCGCCTTCTGGCCCGCCGTCAGCGAGCCGAGCGTCGCCTGTTCCCCCCCGCCGGCGCCGAGGTACACGGCGACCCCGGCGACCCCGACCACGAGGGCCAGGCCGATGATCGCCAGCGCGGCCCGGCGCTGCGTCTCGCGCTTCGTCGAGAGCGGGGTCACCCTGCGGTCGATCGGGGCGCGCCGGGGCATCAGGTCCTGGATCCGCCACAGGAGCCGGCTCAGGGCTCCGCCGGCGGCCGAGCGGGCCCGCCGGGCCGAGGCCTGGGCCGCCGCAACGCCGCCCGAGACGCTGTCGGCGAGCGGGATCGGGCTTCGCTCGGGGGCCCCCGCCAGCGGCTCGGGCGGGCGGACCGGAACGAGCGTCCGCTGTTTCTGGGTGGCGGCGACCTCGGTCGCCTCGAGCGCGATCACCCCGTCGCTGCCGGTCCCGTCGGCGGCCACGAACCGGTGATGGAGGTGCTCGATCGCCGACTGCGGACGGAGCGTCACCATCGCCTCGGCCAGCTCGTCGGGCGCGAGGCGGGCGATCAGGTTCGGTGAGACGAGGACGAGCTGGTCGCCGACGCCGACCTCTCCTCGCCAGGCCTCGGCCTCGAGCTCGCTCGAGGGCAGGCCGCGCTCGCGGTGCGGGTCCGGCAGGGTCGACAGCCGCCCCTGGCGGATCAGGTAGGCCTCGGCCGGCCCGACCGTCGCGACATAGAGCTCGTTGCCACGGACGACCGCGACCGCGACCCCGACCGGCCCATGGCCCCGTTCGTCGAGCTGGACCCCGTAGCGCTCGCGGTCATGAGCCAGGCGCTTGTTCGCCGCCGCAATCGCCTTTGCCAGGCAGACCCGGATGCCGGCCGACTCGTCGTAGTAGTACTGGTCGCGGATCGTCTCGGCGACCAGCCGGGTCGCCTCCCGGATCCTGGCGCCGGGCTCCAGGCAGGTCACGAGCAGGTAGAGGCTGCCCTTCGATCGGGCGACGGCGCCGACGTTCGGCTCGACCACGACGATCCGGTCGGGCGAGTCCGGGAGACGCTCGGCCTCGGGGACGATGCCGAGGCGCATCTGGAGCCGGACCGCCATCAGCCTGGTCCCGTGATCCGGGGCCCGGGGCCCGGCTCGGTCGCCGGTCCGGGGCGGATGACCACTCGCAGCTCACCCGCCTCGATGCCTCCGGGGGCACGGACGAAGGCGGCCAGCAGCTCTCCGGCTCGGAGCCGAAGCTCCTGGGCGACGATCGGGTGATCGGTCTCGATGACGATCATCGGACCGTCGAGGCGAGCGAGACGGCTGGCTCCCGCCGCGGCGGGCACGAGCTCGCCCACGATCGCGTCCCAGGTCGTCCTGGCCCGGGCCAGGCGCAGCTCATCGGCCAGGCCGAGCCGGCGGGCCGCCTCGGGGATCAGCTCGCCGATCCGTTCCATGGGCGCCCGGCGGCCCCTCATCTCGCCTCCGCCGCGAGGCCCGGCCCGAGCAGGCGAGCCCCCTCGTCCGAATCACCCTCGTCCATCCCGGGCGCCACCTCCCAGGCCGTCGCGTGGTCACGCAGCTCCGGGTCGAGATCATCGAGCGTGGTCGTGGTCACGAACGCCTGGGGCAGGAGCGCGATCCGGCGCACGAGGTGGGAGCGGCGGTATGGGTCGAGTTCGCTGAACACGTCGTCGAGGAGGAGCAACGGCGGGGCGCCATCGAGCTCGGCGAGCAGGTCGAGTTCGGCCAGCTTGAAGGCCAGGATGGCGGTCCGCTGTTGACCGCGCGAGGCGAAGCCCGCCAGGTCACGGCGGCCCAGCTCGAAGATCAGGTCGTCGCGGTGCGGCCCCACGAGCGTCGCCCCGTTCCAGATCTCCTTGTCGGCCGTCTCGGCCAGCCTGCGCTCGAGGGCGTCGCGGGCCGACTCGCCCGGCAGGGGGGCGGCATTCGTCTCATACCGGAGCGCCAGCCGGCCGGCTCGCGCCTCGTCCGGGGCGATCTCGGCGTGGGCCCGGGCGAGCGGCTCGGCGAGCGCGGCCAGGAGTCGGGCCCGCTCGGTGACGATCGCGGCGCCGGAGTCCAGGAAGGCGCGGTCCCAGAACCGGAGCTCGTCCCGGCCGGCCTGCTCCTCGCGGATCGCCCGGAGCAGGCTGTTCCGGTGTTGGAGGGTCCGACCGTACGCCGCCAGGTCGTGGAGATAGGTGGGGGTCCACTGACCCGCCAGCTGATCGAGGGCGGCGCGGCGCAGGCTCGGCGGGCCGGCAATCAAGAGCATCTCTTCCGGCGCGAACAGGACGGTCCGCAGCAGCCCGACCAGGCCGGTCGCCCGGCGGGGTAGACCATTGACCCGGATCCGCTTGCGCTGGCTGCTCGTCCCCTCGCGCAGGAGCGCGACCTCGATCGTCGTCAGCGGCCCCTCGCCCGGGCCGACCAGGCCTTCGACCCGGCTCAGCGGCGCTCCCCAGCGGATCAGCTCGGCGTCGCTCGCCGTGCGGTGCGAGTGACCCCACGCCAGGAGCACGATCGCCTCGAGCAGGCTCGTCTTGCCCGCCGCGTTCGGGCCCCAGATGAGCTGGGGGCCGGCGCCGAACGCGACCTCGAGCGAGGCGTAGCCACGGACGTCGCGGAGGCTGACTGAGTGGAGCAGTGGTCGCCCGGGCAGCGCCCGGCCTCCTACGAGGTCGTCCGGACGGGCATCACGACGTGGACGTACCGCTCCTCGCCGACGGGCCGGAAGACGCCTGGCGAAAGCGGGCCGTTCAGCTCGATCGCGAACTGCTCGGCGGCCACGTTCTGGAGGACGTCGGTCAGGTAGCGGGCGTTGAACGCGATCGTCGTGCCGTCACCCTCGACCTGCGCCTCGACCCGGCCTTCGTTGTCGCCGACCTCGGCGTTGGCGCTGACGACGACACCGGGCTCACCCTCGACGCCCACCTGGAGCTTGACGATGTTGGCCGACTCGCTGGCGATCAGGGCGGCCAGGCGGACCGCCTTGAGGAGCTCCTCGCGGTCGACGACGGCCCGGGTCGTGTGGCCGGCCGGGATCACCTGCTGGTAGTTCGGGAACTGACCGTCGATCAGCCGGCTGACGAGATCCACCCCGTCGAGATGGAAGAGGACCTGGTTGCGAGCCGGCGCGAGCACGATCTCGACCGGGTCATCGACATCACCCAGAACGCGGGCCAGCTCGTTGAGCGACCGGGCGGGGATCACCAGGCTCGTTTCCTCGACCGGATCGAGCACCTGCACCGTCTTGACCGCGATCCGGTAGTTGTCTGCTGCGGCGAGGGTCAGGCGGTCGCCCTCGAACCGGGCCAGGACACCGGTCAGGATCGGGCGTGCCTCGTCGCTCGCGGCGGCGAATGTGGTTTGAGCCAGCGCTTCGCGCAGGGTTCGCTGGGCAATCCTGGTCGTGGGTCGCTCACCGGCCACCGGGATCGCCGGGAACTCGTCAGCATCGATCCCTTTGATGTGCGTCTCGAACCGACCGCAGCGAATATGGAGTGTGTTGCCGGCCTGGAGCTGGAGGTCGACCCGCTCGCTCGAGGGCAGGGAGTTGACCAGATCCGTCAGGAGCTTGGCCGGGACCGTCACCGCGCCGTCCTCTTCGATCTTCCCCGGGACCCAGTAGGTGATCCCGATCTCGAGATTCGTGGCCGTGAGCTTGAGGCCGGCGTCCTCCGTCCTGAGGAGGACGTTGGCCAGGACCGGGAGCGTGCTCCGCGCGGAGACGGCTCGACTCACGATCTGGAGTCCGCGGGCGAGGTTCTCCTGCATGACCGAGAGTTTCACGTCAGAGGTCTCTCCAGACTGCGGCGGGGTGGTGTGGGCTTCGAGTGTGACACCGCCGGCGGAGGGAAGGGAGCCAGCCGGAGCGGTGTGATTCAGGTGGATTGTCTTCCTATCTTCTCACCCCGTCATCACCGTCATCATGGTGTGGGCAGCGTGGACGGCGCCGCGTGCTCGTGCGGGTGGCGGCGGTGGACGACGGCGCCCGACCGGTGGACGAGCCGGCCCCGGGTGGGGATCGGGCCCGGGATGGAAGGTGGACAATCGAAGACCACCGGAGGGCGCACCCAGAAGGGCGGTCGGGGCGTCCACAATCGGCCGGCGCCGGGCCACCGCGGACGCGCCCGGCGGGGCGGGATTATCCACAACCGATGGGGATTGTCCACCGAATCGGGCCTGTTATCCACAGCATCCCGGGCTGATGCCCCGAACGGAGGCCGGACTTCGGCCGGCCGGGGCGGGTGCGTCAGTCGGCGTAGATCAACTCGCGAACGGCGGCGATCTCGCGCCGCAGCTCGTCGTTGGCGGCCGCCTCGCGGGTGATCTTGTCGCAGGCGTGGAGCACGGTCGAGTGGTCCCGCCCGCCGAGCTCGGCCCCGATCCGGAGCAGCGAGACGTCGGTCTCCTCGCGCATCAGGAACATCGCGATCTGGCGCGGGACGACGATTGCCCGGTCGCGCTTCTGGCCCTTGAGCGCCTCGATCTGGACGCCGTAGTAGTCGGCGACCGCCTTCGTGATCCGCTCGGGGGTCACCTGGCGCTTCTTCGGGTTGTAGAGGACGTTCGAGAGGACGGCCTGGGCGAGCTCGATGCTGATCGGCATCGCGCCCATGCTGGCGTAGGCCACGATCCGGTTCAGGGCACCCTCGAGCTCACGGATGTTGCTCACGACCTTGCGGGCGATGAACTCGATCACCTCCGAGCCGATCGGGACGCCGCCCTCCTCGGCCTTTGCCCTGAGGATCGCAATCCGCGTCTCGAGGTCCGGGGCGGTCAGGTCCGCGATCAGGCCCCACTCGAACCTGCTGCGCAGGCGCTCCTCGAGGGTGAGGATCGCCTTGGGCGGACGGTCGGAGGACAGGACGATCTGCTTGCCGTCCTCATGGATCGCGTTGAACGTATGGAAGAACTCCTCCTGAGTCCGCTCCTTGTCGGCGATGAACTGGATGTCGTCGATCAGCAGGAGGTCGATCCGGCGGTAGCGGGCCCGGAACTCGTCGATCTTGCCCTGCTGGATGCTGGTGATGAACTCGTTCGTGAACTTCTCGCTCGTCGCGTACACGACGCGCTTGCGCGGGAACTTCGCGATCACCTGGTTACCGATGGCGTGCATCAGGTGGGTTTTGCCCAGACCCACCCCGCCGTACAGGAAGAGCGGGTTGTAAGCATGCCCCGGCCGCTCCGCGACCGACAGGCTGGCGGCATGGGCCAGGCGGTTGGCCGAGCCGACGATGAAGTTGGCGAAGGTGTAGCGCGGGTTGAGGTTCGTCGCCCCACCCTCGCCGCCGACGCGGGTCGGCTCGACCCGAACGTGCTGGGCGGGTCCGGGTCCGGCGGCGACCGTGCCGCCGCCGGGCGAGGCGCCGTTGGCGCTCGTCGCATCGGCAGCCGCGACGACGAACTCGACCTGGACGCTGTAGCCGACGATCCGGGCCAGGGTCTGGGAGATCAGCGAGCGGTACCGGGTCTCCAGCCAATCCTTGGCGAAACCGTTGGGCACCGAGATCCGAAAGCGATTGTCCTCGACGTCGACCAGACCGGTGTCGCGCAGCCAGGTCTCGTAGTTCGCCGGTGAGAGGGAAACCTGGAGTTCGCCAAGAGCGGCACGCCAGACTTGCTTCGCGTCCATCGATCGACGTGATCCTGCGTAATGGCTGGATGATTGACGAAGTTCGACGGACGTGATCCGCCGACCGAACGAGCCAAGCCGCGAAGGTCCTGCGACGCCGGAGACGAAGCCGTCGACCGACCCCCGCCGGCCCCCCGGGGGTCTTGCGAGAGGTGCCCACGAACGTCCCGGCGTCGGGGGCTGGGGAAGGATAGCACCGCCGAATGCCGCCCGGCAAGGCGATTCTCGTATACTCCCAGGGAGTATCGATCGGGATCGGGTCGGGCATCCTGCGGCGTGGGCCCGGCCGGCGAAGCCCTCCCCCGGCCGGGCCCACGAGTACGGTCAATTGACACCCGCTTTGGGCGGTCCATATAATCGCCCGGACGAGACGCGCCAGGCGCTCATGGGGCGCACGGCGCGTTTGCGTGCCTCAAGGGGTCCGAACAGACAGTCCCCGAGGCCGGATGGAGAGGATCGCGCGCAACCCCGATGAAGCAAACCTATCAGCCCAAGAAGCGGCATCGCGCCAAGGAACACGGCTTCCGCGCCCGGATGAAGACGACCGGAGGCCGCCGCGTTCTCGCCGCCCGCCGGGCTCGCGGGCGAGCGAAGCTGACGGCCTGACCCGCGAGCGCGGCCAGAACCCGCCGCGCCTCGTGATGCTCTCCCGTCCTCGGGATTTCGCGACCCTGCAGAGCGCCGGGACGATCCGGTCCCACCCGCTCCTCCAAGCCCGCTTCATGCGGACCGACCTCGAGACGACCCGTTTCGGGTTGTCGACCGGGCGCAAGCTCGGCGGCGCCGTGGTCCGCAACCGGGTCCGTCGCAGGCTCCGCGAGGCGCTCAGGGTGATGGCGCCCTCGTTCCAGCCAGGCTGGGACGTCCTCATCATCGCCCGGCCGGGACTCGTCGAGGCCGACCACGACGCGCTGGTCGGGGCCCTGCGCCGGATCCTCCGCCGGGGCGGGGTCCTCGGGGGGCCGGAGGAAACGGATTCGAGGGCGACATGAAGGGCGGCGCAGCACGAGTCGGGATCCTGCTCATCCGGGCCTACCGGATCGTCTTCGCCTGGTTGCCCGCCAGCTGCCGCTACGAGCCGAGCTGTTCACGCTACACGGAACAGGCGATCGAGCGCTACGGCCTGTGGCGGGGCAGCTGGATGGGCATTCGCCGGATCGCCCGCTGTCATCCCGGCTACCCTGGTGGCTACGACCCGGTCCCATAGCGAGGACGAGCTGAACGTGAAGTTGCCCAGACCCGATCGCGCCTCGCTCGGCCCGATCTTCCTACTCGCCGTCGTGGCGCTCGGGGTCGCGGCCTGCGCCCCGGTCACGGCCCCGGGGGCGAGCGCCGTCCCGACGGTGACCCCGCAGCCGACCCCGCTCCTCCCGGCCTCACCGGGCGCCGACCCGGTCAGCCTCCTGGCCTGGCTCTTCACCCCGGTCTTCCAGGTTCTGTTCATCCTGCTCGCGGTCCTGAACAAGGTGACCGGGAACATCGCGATCGCAATCGTCCTGATGACCCTGATCATCCGGGCCCTGCTCATCCCGCTCTTCCGAAGCCAGACCGTATCGCAGCGCCGGATGCAGCTCGTTCAGCCTGAGCTCAGGGAGATCCAGCGCCGCTACAAGGGCGACCGGGCCAGGATCAGTGAGGCCCAGATGGCGCTCTACAAAGAGCGCGGCATCAACCCCGCCGCCGGCTGCCTGCCGCTCGTTCTCCAGATGGTCCTGCTGATCCCGATGTACTCGGTACTCCGCGACGGCCTGACCAACTATGACCCGAGCGCGATGGTCACGATCCTCGGCCAGCGGCTCCCGATCCTCGACTGCACGAACGTGGATGCGGTCACGGGCGCGGTGAACAAGTCGCTGCCGTGCATCAACCCGAGCGCGTTCGGGGTGAACTGGGGCCAGCCGGAAATCCTGTTCCCCCTGCCGGTGATCGGTGGGCTGAGCCTGATCGCGGTCATCTCGTCGCTCCTCCAGGTGGTCCAGAGCCGGATGGTGATGCCGCCCAGCAACCAGGGCCAGGGCCAGGACCAGGCCGCCGCGGTCCAGCGCCAGACGATGCTCCTCTTTCCCCTGATCACGATCTTCTACGGGGCGTTCCTGCCGGCCGGTCTGTTCCTGTACTGGATCGTGACGACGATCTTCTCGATCGTCCAGCAGTACCTGATCGTGGGCTGGGGATCACTGTTCCCGCTCTTCGGCTGGACGCCCCGCTTCGCGGTCGGTCACACGCCCCGCTTCCCCGTCGCCGTCCCGGCCGCGGATGCGACCGGCAAGCCGTCCGGCGCGATCACCCACCCCACCACATCCATTGAGCGCGCCGCTTCGGCGGCAGCGACCGTCCGGTCCCGCGAGCGGGGCCGCCAGGGTCGACGAGGGAGACGACGCTGACCATGAGTGCGTATCGCGAGTTCACCGGCAAGACGGTCGAGGAGGCGCTCCGCCAAGCGCGCGAGGAGTTCGGCGTGGGCCTCGACGGCCTCGATTTCGAAATCCTCACCCCCGGCAGCCGAGGCGTCCTGGGAATGGGCGCCGAGCCCGCCCGGATCCTCGCCGCGCCCCGTTCGGCCCTCGGTGGCGCCGCCCCCAAGCGCGAGGCCGCGGCCGCCACGCCGCTGCCGCCCGCGGCGCCACGCGAGTTCGAGGGCGAGGGGCGCCCGCCCCGGCGCGACGAGCGGGGACGTGGTTTCCGACGGGAAGGGGGCGAGCGCGCGCCGCAGGGGGCAGCGCGGCCCCAGCACGAGGAGCGCCCGCCGGCCCCCCGACGAGAGGAGCGGCCGCCCGCCGAGCGGCCGGCCCGGCGCGAGCCGGTCGCGCCCGCCCACGCCGAACGACCGCCCCGGCGTGAAGAGCGAGGAGCGCGCCGCGAGGAACGACCGGCTGCCCCGCACCGCGAGGCCAGGCCGGCCCGCTCCGGACAGGCCGACCTGACCCCGAGCGAGCAGGCCGAGGTGGCCGCCGCGCGCGGCTCGCTGGCCGCCGAGCGGGCCGAGCTCGAGGCCGCCGAGGCCTCCCCCGAGGCGCTCGCGGCGGGTAAGGAGATCCTCGAGCAGCTGATGACCCACCTGGGTTTCGACGTCCGCGTCGAGATCGAGACCGGCGACACGAGTCGACTGAACGTCGTCGGCGAGGGAGACGAGAAGGAGGCCCTGGGCGCCCTGATCGGGCGCAAGGGCGAGCGCCTGTCCGCCCTCCAGCACCTCGTCAACCTGATGCTCTCGCGCCGGATGGGCGGCTGGACGCGCGTGCTCGTCGACGTCGAGGACTACCGTGGCCGCCGCGAGCGCCAGCTGCGCGAGATCGCCACGCGGGCCGCGGCCCGCGTGCTCGAGACCGGCAAGATGCTCCAGCTCGAGCCGATGCCGGCCCTCGAGCGGCGCTGGGTCCACATCGCCCTGCGCGACGACCCGAACGTGATCACCCAGTCGATCGGGGAAGAGCCGAACCGCCGCGTGGTCGTGCTTCCGCGGCCCGATTGACCCTCGCCGCCCGTCATGAGGGCGGCCAACGCGAACCCGCGCCGTGCAATCACGAACCGCCTCGCCCGGCCGTCTGATCGAGGCCTGGCGCGCCGGTTGTCCAGCCGTGGACGACGCTCCGCCTGGTGGGCTGTGGAGGGCGGCTGCTAGGATGACCTGCGACCCATGACCACCACGGCCACCGAACAGCTCCCCGCGACGCCGGACGAGGCGCGCCGTTCCGCCGGCCTGCGCGCCGCCGGCCTGCGCTTCGCCGGGGCCTTTGCGATCGGACTCGTCCTGGCCGGGTCACTGGCCTTCGGCGCGATCTACGCCTTCGAGCGCCAGTACGAGCAACGGATCCTGCCCGGTGTCCGGGTCGGCACGACCGACCTGTCCGGCGCGACGATCGAAGAGGCCCGGACCAGGCTGTCCCGGGCGTACGCCTCGCTCGGCACGGGTCGGATCGTCGTCGCCTGGCCGGGCGGCGAGGCGTCGATCACCTACGCCGAGATCGGGCGTACCGTCGACCTCGACGCCCTCGCCAGCGCTGCCCTGACGGCCGGGCGAGCGGGCAGCACGCCCCTCGAGCGCATCCTGGGCGAAGCACGGACGCTCCTGCGGGGCGTGGCGATCGAGCCGCGGGTCACCGTCGACGCAACGCTTCTCGACGAACGCCTGGCCGCGATCGCCCGGCCCATGAATCGTGAGCCGATCGATGCCAGGGTCGTGGCGACGCCCGCCGGGTTCGCCCTGGCCGGAGCGAGCGAGGGGCGGCGGCTCGACCCATCCGCCGCCCGCGACGCCGTCCTCAACAGTCTCGTCCGGCTCGACGCGCCGGCCGAGCTGCGGATCGAGCTGGTCCCCGAGCCGGTTCGGCCGGCCGTCGACGACGCGGCGGCCAGCCTGGCCCGGGTCCGCGCCGAGCGGATCGCCCAGGAGCTCGTCCTGGGCCTCGGCGAGGAACGCTGGACGATCCCGGCCGAGACCGTCCGCGGCTGGATCGGCTTCGCCGTCACCCCCGACGGTTGGTACGATCCGGTGATCGACCGGGCGGCGGTCCTGGCCGCGCTCGAGCCCCTCGCGCCGCAGATCAACCGACCGCCGAAGGACGCCACGTTCCTGATCGGCAAAGGGGACCAGGTCGTGGGCGTGAGGCCTGGAGTCGATGGCCGGGCGCTCGACCCCGCCGCCAGCGCGGACCGGGTCGTGGCCGCCCTCCTCGCTCGCGCGGTCCCGGACTCCGGCCTGCCCGTGGTCGAGCCCGCCGTCACGGTCACCCGGCCCGCCCTGACGACCGAGCAGGCGTCGGCCGTGGCTCCGACGATGAGCAGGATCTCGTCCTGGACGACCTGGTACTCGATCAGCGAGCGGAACGGCTTCGGGGCGAACATCGAAGTGCCGGCCAGGCTGATCGACGGCACGGTGATCGCCCCGGGTGGGGTCTTCGACTTCTGGGACGTGGTCGGCGACGTGACCGTCGAGAAGGGCTATCGCCAAGGCGGGGCGATCATCAACGGCCGGACCGAGCCACAGGGTGCCCTGGCCGGCGGGATCTGCTCGACCTCCACGACGGTCTTCAACGCCGCGCTGCGGGCGGGCCTCCAGATGGGCGCCCGGCGGAACCACTACTACTACATCGACCGCTACCCGCTTGGCCTGGACGCAACGGTGTTCATCAGCGCCTCCGGCTCGAAGCAGACCGTGTCGTTCACGAATGACACACCGTACCCGCTCCTGATCCGCGGCTTCGCCTCGGGCCGAGGCACCAGCCGCTCGGTCACGTTCGAGATCTGGAGCGTGCCCACCGGCCGGACCGTCTCGTTGACCACGCCGATCGTGAAGAACCGCAAGCCGGCCACGACGATCACCCAGACCACGGACACGCTGCCGGCGGGCCAGCGCAAGCAGGTTGAGTACCCGGTCGAGGGCAAGGACGTGTGGGTGACGCGGACGGTCCGGGACGCGGATGGCAACATCGTCCACGAGGAAACCTACTACTCGCACTACGCCCGGATCGACGGGCTGATCCTCGTTGGCACGGGTGGGAGCAGCCCGAGCCCGACCCCCAGTCCGACTCCCAGCCCCGGTCCGACGCCGACCCCGACGCCCGCTCCGTGACCGCGTCCGGCGGCCCTGCCCGGGCAGCCGGACCGGTTCGGGCCGCTCGATCGTCGCTCGCCCGACCCGAACCGAGCGTGCGGGGCGCGAGGGCGGATTCGGGACGGGCGGCCCTTGGCGGACCCGTGGCTCGGGGCGATACTGTCTGTCCCTGACGGCTCGTTGCCCTGTCGCGAAACGGAGCGGTGACCCGATGGCCAGCGTCGGCCTGATCGCCAACCCGGGGGCGTCGCACGACCTGCGACGGCTCACCTCGCTCGCCCGGACGATCGGCGTCCACGAGCGGGCGAATGCCGTGGCCCGCCTCCTGGGCGGCCTGATCGCGGGCGGGGTCGACACGATCTGGTATATGCCCGAGCCGGCCGGAGTCGTCGAGCAGGCGGTCGAGTTCCTGGCCGCCGCCAACGGGCGGGGCGACCACGCCTCCCGGCCGGTCCTGCGGCCAGCTCTCGACCAGCCCGCGACCGATGCCGCGGGCACCGCCCGGGCGGCGGCGGCGATGGCCCGGGCGGGCATCGCCTGCCTGATCACGCACGGCGGCGACGGGACGCA
>JAKAHU010000350.1 GCA_021825385.1 Chloroflexota bacterium
CCGGCGCGGACTGGATCGGGGGCCTGGCCGCCGCCGGGCTGGTCAGCCGCGAGCTCGAGACCGACCGGGTCGCACTCGCTCCGCTCGGGTCGGCCCTGCTCGACCTCGTCGTCGAGCTCGAGCGCCGGCTGAACGCGGACCCGCCTGCCGACGAGACGGCCACGCCGAGGGCCGGAGCCACAGCCGGGGTCACGACATGAACTGCCCCTACTGCCTCGCTCCCGGCACCCGGATGGAGACCCACGCCCACCTGGGCCGCGATCACGCCGAGCAGGTCCGGATGTCGCGCGACGAGGCCAAGGGCCGGCTCCTGTTCGCCCTCGATTGCCCATTCTGTGACGAGGGTCTCGAGCGGGTGGCGAACCCGCGCGGTCGCGAGCCGGGCTTCCTCGAGGAGTTCCGGCGCGAGATCACTCTGGTCGCCTTCGACCTGCTCCTCTACCATCTCCATGCGTCCCATGCGGAGCGGGTCGGACTGCCCCCGATCCGCGAGGAAGCGCCGGCAGGAGGGACCACATGACCAACGTCCGCGGCTGCAACATCCCCGAAGAGCTCTACTACTGGATCGAGAAGCACGTCTGGGTCCGCGACGACGGTGACGACGTCCTGACCCTCGGGATCACCGACCCCGCCCAGCACCTCGCCTCGCGGGTCGTGGCGGTGACCACGAAGAAGGTCGGCAAGGCCCTCGAACGCGGCCAGAGCGTGGCCACGGTCGAGAGCGGCAAATGGGTCGGCCCGGTCCCCACCCCGGTGAACGGCGAGGTGATCGAGGTGAACGAGGCCCTGGCCCGGGAGCCGACCCTGGTCAACACGGATCCGTATGGCGCGGGCTGGATCTGCCGGCTGCGGGCCAGCCTCTGGAGCGTCCAGCGCTCGGAGCTGCACACCGGCACGCACGCGGTCGAGGCATACCGGGCCTTCCTCGAGGCCGAAGGGATCAGCTGCGAGTGAGCCTGTGAGCGTCCCGTGAGCGTCTACCGCGGTTGCGACATCCCGGAGGACCTCTGGTACGACGTGCCCCGCGACGTCTGGCTGCGACCGCTTGCCGACGGGACACTGCGGCTGGGCATGACCGATGTCGCCCAGAGCCGGTCGGGCAAGATCCTCCACATCCAGTTCAAGCGCGTCGGGCGGCGCCTCGAGGCCGGCCAGAGCACGGCCACGATCGAGACCGCCAAGTGGGCCGGCCCGTTCCCCACCCCGGTCGGGGGCGAGGTCGTCGAGACGAACGAGGCGACGTTCCGCGAGGACATCCTGATCGCCAACCGCGACCCGTACGGGGCGGGCTGGCTGATCCGGCTCCGGCCGGACGAATGGGCACCCGAGCAGATCGGTCTCGTCACCGGCGCGGCGGCCGTCGAGCGGTACGAAGCGCGGATCGAGGAGCTCGGTCTCAGCTGTTTCCGGTGCGCCGATTGAGGATGATCCGACGATGACGACGACCGAACCGATCCGCCTGCTCGACCTGGGGAGCGTCCCACCGCTCCGCTCGCAGACGATCTTCCATGCCGTCGGCTACGCGCTCACCGAGGGCGCCCCGGACACGATCCTGCTCGTCTCGCCCGACGCGCCGTACGTGAGCATCGGCCGCCACCAGGACGCCGAGCGCGAGGTCGACCTCGCCTACTGTGCCGAGCACGGCTACCCCGTGCTCCGGCGGGAGGTCGGTGGCGGGGCGGTCTACCTCGACGGCAACCAGCTCTTCACCCAGTGGATCTTCGAGGCCGCCCACCTGCCGGCGACGGTCGAGGCCCGCTTCGCGCTCTACAGCGAGACCCTCGTCCGGACCTACCGCGCCCTCGGGATCGCCGCCGAGTACCGGCCGATCAACGACATCCACGTCGCCGGCCGGAAGATCGGCGGGACCGGCGCGGCGCGGATGGACCGGGCCGAGGTCCTCGTCGGCAGCCTGATGTTCGACTTCGACGTGGCCACGATGGCCCGCGTCCTGAGGGTCCCCTCGGAGAAGTTCCGCGACAAGGTGATCCAGTCGCTGACCGACTACATGACCACGATGCGTCGCGAGCTGGGCTCGCCACCACCCCGGGCAACCGTGGTCGCGGCCTACCTGGCGGCCTGCTCGGAGCTCCTCGGGCGCCCGATCGTGCCCGGCGAACTCCGCCCGGACGAGCTGGCCCTGGCCGAGCAGCTCGACGTCCGCTTCGCCAGCCGGGAGTGGCTCGAGGAGGGTGGCGGCCTGCGCCGGGCCGGGGTGAAGATCCACCAGGACGTCCGGGTCGGCGAGGGTGCCCACAAGGCACCGGGCGGGCTGATCCGGTGCGTGGCCAGGGTCCACGACGACCGGCTCGACGACGTCGCGTTCTCCGGCGACTTCACCGCTCGACCGGCCTCGATGCCAGCCGAGCTCGACGAGCTGCTCGTTGGCTGCGAGCTGAGCGAGCCGGCGCTGCTCGAGCGGGTCGAGGGTTACTACGCGCGGACGCGGCCGGAGATCCCGGGGGTGGCCCCGGCCGACTGGGTCGCCGCGGTCATGGCCGCGACGACGTCCGAGGTGCCGCCGGCCTGAACCGGCGCAGGGTGCCGGCCTGAACCGGCGCAGGGTGCCGGCGTGGGCCGGCGATGGGCGCGCCGTCCGGTCGGCGCGAGGACCAACTCCAGGAAGGGAGGCGTCTCACATGGTCCAGACATCCGGAGAGACACTGAGCGGGATGGGCGATCTCGACGCCCTGATCCGCGACCGGGTCGACTCGCTGGTCACCGCCCGGGTCGAAGAGCTGCTCGCGATCAAGGAGGCCGAGCGGGCGGCCAAGCCCAAGAAGCTCGCGATCATCGCCAC
>JAKAHU010000351.1 GCA_021825385.1 Chloroflexota bacterium
CGGTCCAGACTCTCGGCCACCTTCAGCTCTTCCTCCGGGCGACGATCCGGCCTGTCACCCGCGCTCCGGGTCGACGCTCCGGGGTCGTCTTCTCCTCGCTCGCCGGGCGGAACCAATCGCCGCTCTTGCCGCCGGTCTTCGAGATCAGCCGGATCGACCGGATCTCGACCCCGCGCTCGACCCCCTTGACCATATCGTAGACGGTCAGGGCCGCCACCGAGGCGGCCGTGAGCGCCTCCATCTCGACGCCGGTCGGGGCGGTCGTGGCCGCCTCGGCCCGGATCCGGAGCACGCCCGCGCCGCGGTCGGGAGTGACCTGAACGACGAGGTCGGTCAGCCCGATCGGATGGCAGAGCGGGATCAGCTCGCTCGTCCGCTTGCCACCCATCACCCCGGCCAGCTCGGCCACGGTCAGGACGTCGCCCTTCGCTCCGCCGCCGTCGATGACCATGCTCATCGTCGCGTCCGAGACGGCGACCTCCGCCTCGGCCACCGCCCGCCGGGCGGTCGGCGGCTTGGCCGTCACGTCGACCATCCGCGGCCGCCCGCGCCGGTCGATGTGGGTCAGCCGGCGCCGCTCGACGCGGGGCTTCGGTGTCTGGTCCATCGTTCCTCCAGTCCGTCGCGCCGCGGCTGCGACGCGGGCGGGGTCGTGATCGTGGGCCTCAGGCCCGGTCGAGCCACCACAGCTCGACCTCCGAGCCGGCGGGCAGGGTGTCGTGAGCCTCGGGAATGACCGCCAGGGCGTCAGCCGCGGCGAGGGCCGTGAGCATGTGGCTCCCCTGGCCGCCGGCCAGGCGGACGGAGACCCGGCCGCGCTCGTCACGGAGCGGGCCGCCGGTTGGTCCACGGACGGCCGCGACCCGGACGAAGGCGCGCCGGCCGTGACTCTTCGTCACCTGATCCTCGAGCACGGCCCGATCGGGCGGCTGGATCAGCTGGGCGTGCCCGGCCAGGCGCCGGAGCGCGGGACGGACGAACAGCTCGAACGTGACGAACGACGAGACCGGGTTGCCCGGCAGGCCAAAGAGGAGGACCGGGCGCTGGCCGGCCCGTTCGGCGAGGCCGAACGCGAACGGCTTGCCCGGCTGGATCGCGACCCGCCACAGGTCGACCCGACCGATCGCCTCGAAGGCGCCCCGAACGACGTCGTACGGTCCGACGCTCACCCCGCCGCTGACGATCAGGGCGTCGACCAGGTCGAGGGCCGAACGCAGACGCCCGACGACGTCGCCGAGCCGGTCACGGGCCACACCGAGTGCCACCGCTTCGCCACCGGCGGTCCGCACGAGCGCCCGCAGTCCGGGTCCGTTGGCATCGGGCAGGCCGGCCGGTCCGAGCGGCTCACCGGGCGAGCGGACCTCGTCGCCGGTTGCGAGCACCCCCACTCGTGGCCGCCGATGAGCACGGACTGCGGCCACGCCGGACCCGGCCGCGATCGTCACCCCCGCCGCGGAGATCACGCTGCCGGCGGCCAGGACGATCGAGCCGGCTCCCAGATCCTCGCCCCGGCGGCGGATCGAGCTGCCAGTCCGGACCGCCTCGTGGACGAGGCACGCGCTGGGCAGGCTCCCGGTTGCCTCACGGCCGCGTGGACCGGCCACGCCGGCCGGGTCGAGCGGCGTCGTCAGCTCGACCGGCACGACGGCGTCGGCGCCGGGCGGCACGAGCGCCCCGGTCGCGATCCGGGCCGCTGTCCCGGCGGTCACGACGAGCTCGGGGGCGGCGCCGGCGGCGACCTCGCCGATGACCATCAGCCGGACCGGGGCCGCCTCGCTCGCGGTGGCGACGTCAGCGGCCCGGATCGCGTAGCCGTCCATCGCGCTGTTGTCCCAGGGCGGCAGATCGGTCGTGCTCCGGACCGGCTCGGCCAGGACCCGGCCGAGCGCCTCCTCGAGCCCGACCGTCTCGGCCGCCAGGGGGCCGGCGACGGCGGCCAGGATCCGCTCGCGCGCCTCCTCGAGACTCAGCAACGCGCTCACGGCGCGCTCACGGGGTATCGAGCCCCGGGCGGGGCCGGGCGAGGCCAACGGCCGGGCGGGCGCACAGGTGACCGTTCACGCCGCGATCGTAGCGCGTCACACGGCCCGGGGATGGATCACTCCTCCTCGAGGGTTCGTGCCTGCTCCCACCAGCCTTCGATCGTCAGGTCGTCGGGTGGATCGACGCCCAGCTCAAGGGCCGCCCGCGCCACCCTGGTCCGGAATGCGTCGAGATCGAGGCTGAGGATGTCGCGCAGCCCTTCGATCCCAGCTTGGATCAGGAGCCGGTGCTCGGCCGGTCCGAAGGCGGCCAGATTGAGCATGAGCGCCTCGTCGCGCCAGGTCGCGACGTCGTTGATCGTCGCCCCGACGTGATCGGCCAGGTATTGGCGGCGGGTTGGGGTGGCGGAGACGTCGAGCAGGAGACCCGTCGTGAACACGCCCTGCTTCTCGAGTCGCTCGAGATAGACGGGCTCGATCCGGGTCAGCTCGGTGATCGGCGGCACGACGGTCTCATCCCTCCAGGTTCACGGGTGGCTCGATGATGCCATGGCCAACGGCCACGCGCTGGCCCGCTGGGCGGGTCCCGCCACCGCGGCCCGGCGCCGGGCGATCCGCGGCCGGGGCCGGCGCCGGCGGTCAGTTGCCCGGCTTGTCGCCGAAGATCGTGTAGTGCCAGCCCTTCTCGGCCACCCCGGTCAGCTCGATCATGACGTGCTTGATCCGGGTGTACTCCTCGAACGAGTACATCGACATGTCCTTGCCGAAGCCGGACTGCTTGAACCCGCCGTGGGGCATCTCGGAGGTGACCA